>CAVKDD010000042.1:0-8345 GCA_963654845.1 Acutalibacteraceae bacterium
ATTATATTCAAAAATAATATATATTTAACATAATTAATGTATTTTCAAATGCTAAAATTTCTGATATAATTTATATATGAACAATACTGTAAAAATCGTAATTTTTGGAATATTTTTAGTTATAGCTATCGGTTTGACCGTTTTTGGATTGTCTAAGATTAAAGTTGATGATTTTAAAAAGGCTGCCGTTATTTTGGTGGTTGACTCTTCGGCGTCTAATCAGAAGGATTTACCCGCAGAAAAAATGGTTATTCGTCAACTTTGCTCAATGCTTGACCCTGAAGACCATATCAAGATGTTAAGGGTATCGGAAGATGCCTACATAATCTATGAAGGTTCACCGCAATCAGGGGCGGAAATTCGTAAGGCTATGGAAAAATTCACTCAACTTGATTCAAAAGAATACGGAACCGCTTACGGGGTAGCCCTGAAAAAGGCTTTTGACCACGCTATTGCAATGAATAAGGAAGGGTATATTCCGTCTGTTGTTGTTATCGGTGATTTGGAAAATGAAGGCGATATCAATAAGCAGATTAACTGGGAAACTTTGCCTTCTGAGGTTGCAAACGTAAAAAATCAGGCAGAAGATTTTTCAATGATGTTTTTGTATGCAACTCCGCAAAAATTGGACAAGGTTAAAGAGGTACTAAGTCCTGTTTTAGGTGAGAAAAAACTTATCACGGGTAACGAGGTTACCACAAACAAATCATTAAGAGTATTTTTGAACGCTATAGGTAGGTAAAAATGAATATTACTGTCAAATACGGAAGTACCGAACAAATGTTCCCCGAGTGTGAGGCTCTTGTTATCGCAAATAAAAACTGTGAATTTCCTATCGCAGAACTTGCTGATGACGAGGTCTTGAAACTTGTTTATGCGGAAAAATATAACGGTTTTGTACTCATAAACGTTTGCAAAAATCAGAAAATATTGTGTAACGGCAAATTGTTTTCAAAAATTCTTGTAAAATCAGATTTTGAATTGTCGATACCTTCTTTGACTGAAAATATCAAGGTTCAGGTGCGGCATGAGTTTGACACTGTAGTTCAAAATGTCGCAGATGAGGTTGCGACAAGTTCTGCTCATACTTCACAAACTGCCACTTTGCCTGAAAAACATACAAAAATTAAAACGGACAATGTTTTTGACAATGATATTGAACAACACAGAATTGCGATAATTAAAGAAATCGGCTTTAAAATTTCTGAATTTAAAAACAGCGTGAAAACTTCAAACTTTTTGAATTTCATATTAACGGCTATTACCTGCGTATTGTCGGTTATTTCGGCGTTTGGAATTACAAATTATTTGTTGGGTTTGAAAATTGACAATTCGTCTTCAACCATAAATTTAACAACAAATTTTTGGTTTTTGGCGGCAATTACTCTTGTAATCTTAGCGGTCTGCATTTCGCTAAAATATGCGGTAAGTTCCGTTGTTAATTTCAATTCCGTTGCGAGAAAATACGGCACAAGCGACACTGTTCAAAAAGGAATTATCGGAATAAGTTTGGTATTTTTATTTGTAATTTATGTATTAAATTTATGCTATTACAAATCAGTTTCCGTGTTTACATCACTATTTTTATCGTTGTTGTTTGTAGGCGGATTGGCAGTTGTTGCAATCGGAAGCGGTTATTTTCACGGTCAGGTAAAAATTTTGAAACAACATTTGGATGCTTACGAATATCGTGAAGATTTTGAATCGGTTATCAAAAGTTACAGAGGTTTGATTTCCGCATATATAAACAAACTCAGCCAAAATAAAATCAATTCTATCAAAGGTAACTTGGTAAACAACCAAATGCGAATGGTTTTGGAATTTATAATCGGTGTAATTACTGCTCCGTTCTTGGCTTACGGTGTTTCTAACACTTTGGCGGGATGTTTCCCTGAGGCGGCAAACTGGGTAAGAATTTCAGGTTTGAGATTTAGCCCGATATTCTTGGTTTTGGCAACATTTTTGATAATTTTTGCTTTTCTATCTTTTGTTCGTGCCTTTACTATCGGCAAACAGATTAAAGGGTCTGAAATTATCAAATTTGACGGATTTCATGACTATAACAGACATGGCGTAACAATCTTGGGTATTGATTCAATGAAGAGTTTGGAAAAAGAAAAATCTTTTGTACTTTTTGTTGCATGCTTTATCATTTTGATTGAATTTACCATGAACGTTTCGTATTTTATAACCGAAATCGGCGGTGATATTCAAGGCATGTTTTTGAGTTTTGTAACTGCACTTGTGCCTACAGCGTTGTTGATTGCTGAAACTCACATGCTCAGTGCTACAATGTACAAAATTCATAATTTGAGTGAATTGTTAGAAAATTTGGACTAATTTTTTATGGAAAAACTCGGTTGTCTGATAGGTATAATAACGGCGTGCTTTGTAACGATTTTGGTTTTGACGACTGATGTCGGGAATTTTGACCATACCGTTACTATCTCGAGCCAACAAACCTCTTTTAGCGGGAGTAACAATACCGAAATAAGTTCTACCGATGTGAAATTAAACAATAAGGCTTCAAATATTGCGAATAAATCGCTCAATGCAAAGAACAAGGATTTGAATTTAGATATCGGACAAGTCAATTCTAACGAAAACGCAAGTGTCCATTTCTATAATACTGACGGTTCAATCAGTCGCAAAGATATAAATAATTTGAAGGTTGGTTTAAAATCGGAAAAAACTCTATCTCCGATGAGCCATTTTACAAGTAACAATCATGTAAAAGTTTATAACCAGCCAAATAAATTCTCAAATTCATCTAATAATATTTATGTTCAACCGAATAAAGTGTCAAATTCAGGCCGAAGGGTGAATAATCTTGTGCCAACTCAAGGGGGGGCTTCGTTTTATGATGAACCGTACGAAGAGCAGGAGCAAAGTCATTACTCCTACAAAACCCTTGATTGGAGCACTTGGAGAAGTAATTTTATAAACAAAATTACGGACGATAGCGTTTATATCGACTCTTTGAACTATTATCCGCAGGGTTCAATGTTTTCGTATTCGTTTATGGTGGATAATACGGGAAAAATTTACGACATAAATGTGCGTTCTTTCCAACTTTCAAAAGAAGATAAAAACAAAGTGGCTCAACTTATCAAAAGTTATGAAAATACTAATATTACTAAGTTTCCGCCAAATTCAAAACGTAAAATGGTTAGAGTTTCAGCGATTTTGTTATTCGCCGATAAGACTGAATATTCAAGACCGAGCGATTTCCACGACATGGAACAGATTAGGACGAAATTCTAACAGGTAAAGGATTTTGTTATG
This sequence comes from Acutalibacteraceae bacterium, assembly GCA_963654845.1. GTDB lineage: Bacteria > Cyanobacteriota > Vampirovibrionia > Gastranaerophilales > Gastranaerophilaceae > Zag111. The sequence goes on from CAVKDD010000042.1 coordinate 3,286, forward strand.
CAAAAAGAAGAGATAAAAAGTTTATTAAATGTTGATTTAGCACCGTTAAGCGAAAATGAAATTACAAAGTCGGAACTTGAAGGTTTGGACGATTGTTTGCTGAATTTGTCTGATTTGATAAGTCCCGAGACTTTCGGAATTTACAAAAAATTTGTTGTAATGAAGCAAAATGCTCCTGTTGGCATGAAAACAGAACTCTTCAATGTAATAAAAAATTATATCAAAGAGAAAATTTCTCAAAAATGCTTTGCCGATGCGATTTTTATGCAACGATTTTTGCTTGTAAAGTCGGTTGTGCCACCTCAAATTTATTTTGATATTGCCGAAAATCTGTTTTGTTTGGAGTATTTAAAGTCAGCGGAAAGTTTTGCAAAGATTTACCAACGCACGGAAAGCAATTTGCCGTTAAAACTTTTGACTTTGGGAAATTTTTACAATATTTCACTAAAGGATTACAAAACTGCGATAAAATTTTACGAACAGTATTTGAAAATTGATGCCTCAAAAGCCGTAATTTATACGATTTTGGGCAATTTGTACAAAAAAGCCTATGGTGATGACTCACTAAATGAACAAATTTATTACTTTGAACAAGCTCATTCGCTCAAACCTAATGACAGATTGCCTTTGCACTGCCTTGCGTTTGGTTATGAAAAACTTAAAAATAACGAAATGGCGAAGAAATATTATCAGGAATTATTGAAAAATAATCCGACCCCGACTGATTATTATAACTATGGCGGATTTTTGATTAGTTGCGGTGATTTGCCAAACGGGCATAAATATTTAACTCACAGGTTTGAAATTGATGATGTAAATTTGAAATATCCGCAAAATTTAGACCTTTCAAAGAAATGGGATTTTAAACAGGATTTGAAAGATAAAACCCTGTTAATCCACTATGAGCAAGGTTTTGGGGACACTTTTATGTACTGTCGATTTGTTCCGCAATTTAAAAACTTGGCAAAAAAAGTTATTTTTGTTGTGCAAAAGGAAGTTTTTGAGGTGATAAAATCTTCGCCTTTGATTAGTGAGGGAATTGAAATTTTGCCTGATAACGTTGATTTGTCACAGGTTGAGTATGACTTTAATATGGCACTTTTGGATTGTCCGTTTGTACTTCAAACTACTGTTGAAAATTTGCCGTTTACGCAAGGTTATTTGACAGTGTCTGAAGAAAAAATAGAGAAATATCGCAAAAATAATTTAAAAGACAGTAAAATTTTAAAAGTCGGAATAGCCTATCAGGGCAATAAATCCGCCAATTACAACGGGCGGGATATTGAATTTAGCAAGTTTGAAAAATTGTTGGAGTTGGAAAACGTTGATTTTTATTCCTTCAATATGGATTTGACTTCTGAAAACGACCGCAACATAATAAATCTTTCAAACTCCTTTAAAACCTTTGAAGATACCGCTTGTGCCTTGAAAAATATGGATGTCGTGGTGAGTTCGGATAATGTAATTTTGAATTTGGCAGGGGCGTTAGGAGTTCCGACACTCGGATTATTCAACAAATACCCGAATTTCAGGTGGTTCAAGTTATCAGGCAATAATGTCGGGTGGTATGACAGTGTCAAACCGTTGCAAGCAGAAGTCGAAAATCAGTGGATGCCCGTGATTTCAAAGGTTATAAACCATATAAAAACTCAAATTTAGGTTTGGTTTGACAATATTTATATGCACGAAAAAAGGAACCGATTAAGGTTCCTTTTTCTTTCTAAAATCTTGAGCAATCCAAGATTTAGTCACGTTTTTTCAAAGTTGGGAAGGCAATAACGTCACGGATTGAAGGTGAATTTGTCAACAACATAATCAATCTGTCGATACCTAAGCCCAAACCGCCCATTGGAGGTACGCCGTGTTCTAATGCACAGATGTAATCTTCATCAATCGGCATTGCTTCTTCATCGCCTGCTGCTTTTGCTGCCATTTGAGCCTCAAATCTTGCTCTTTGGTCAATCGGGTCAGTCAATTCTGAGAAGGCGTTACAGATTTCCCAGCCGTTTACACGAGTTTCAAAACGTTCCGTCAATCTAGGGTTGTCTCTGTGAACTTTTGAAAGCGGTGAAATATCTTTCGGATAATCGTAAATGTGGATTGGTTGAATTAGAGATGGTTCGATTTTTTCTTCAAAAACTCGTTCAACAACTTGTCCCCATTTATCACAATCATCTGCATCTACGTGAACAGAATGTGCTTTTTCTTTTGCTTCTTCAACTGTTTCAATCTTGCCAAAGTCGATACCTGTTGCATCTTCGATAGCACCGAGCATGGTTTTTCTGTCCCAAGGTGGAGTCAAATCGATTTCGTTTTCACCGTATTGGATTTTTGTAGTTCCCAAAACTTCTTTTGCAACGTATGCAACCAAGTTTTCGGTCAATTCCATCATATCGTTGTAATCAACATAGGCTTGATACAATTCCATCATTGTAAATTCAGGGTTGTGACGAGTGTCGATACCTTCGTTTCTGAAACTTCTGTTAATTTCAAAAATCTTTTCGCTTACACCGCCAACCATAAGTCTTTTCAAGTACAATTCCGGAGCAATTCTCAAATACATGTCCATATCAAGTGTGTTGTGGTGAGTGATGAACGGTCTTGCGTTCGCTCCGCCTGCTTGCGGGTGAAGCATAGGAGTTTCAACTTCCATAAAGCCACGACCGATTAGGTATTCTCTAACTTTTTGGATAATCAAACTTCTTTGTTGGAAAGTCTTTTTAACGTCTTCATTCACAATCATATCAACGTATCTTTGACGATATTTTGTTTCAACATCCGTTAATCCGTGGAATTTTTCAGGCAACGGCAACAAAGATTTTGACAAAATTTTCAAAGATTGAGATTTAATTGTCAATTCACCACGAGGAGTTCTTCTAACCGAACCGTAAAAACCAACGATATCACCGATATCAATACTTTTTAAGGTTTTCATATCTTCTTCGGATAAGTTTTCTTTATGTGAAAATACTTGGATTTTTCCTGAAGCATCAACTAAATCGATAAACATACCTGTGTTACGGTTTGCCATTACTCTGCCTGCAACATGGTAGCAATCTTCAGTTTCTTCACCTGCCGGCAAATCTTTGTATTTATCTTGCAAATCTTGTGCCATTATATCTTTATCGTAACCGTACGGATAAGGGTTCAAACCTCTTTCTCTCAAATTATTCATCTTTTGGATTCTGACTTGTCTGATTTGGTTTTGAGAAGAATTAGATTCTTGAGTTTTTTCTTTTTGAGTCATTTTTTTCTCCTTTTTGTTAGTCAATTTAACAATATGCTTGATTGTAACATAAAAATTTTTAACTTTATATATTAATATAAGGAAAAGTTAAGCCTAAGGTTAAGATTTTTCAAATATTGTTGACAAAAAATTATGAGCGAATAGAATTAGAATATCGTAGAATACTAAATTAATAGTAGTATATAGTAAGACAAAAAAGAAGGAGATTAATCTCATGGCACGTGAAAAGTATGAACGTACGAAACCGCACGTTAACGTAGGTACAATCGGCCACGTTGACCACGGTAAAACTACATTGACAGCAGCTATTACCGGTACATTGGCTGCAGCAGGTCAAGCAGCAGCTAAAAAATTCGATGAAATCGATGCTGCTCCTGAAGAAAAAGCAAGAGGTATAACCATTTCAACAGCTCACGTTGAATACGAAACAGAAAAAAGACACTATGCTCACGTTGACTGCCCGGGCCACGCTGACTATGTTAAAAACATGATTACAGGTGCGGCTCAAATGGACGGTGCAATTCTTGTAGTTGCAGCAACTGACGGTGCTATGCCTCAAACTCGTGAACACATTTTGCTTGCTCGCCAAGTTGGTGTTCCTAACCTAGTTGTATTCTTGAACAAATGCGATATGGTTGATGATCCTGAATTGTTAGAATTGGTTGAAATGGAAGTTAGAGAATTGCTTTCTTCTTACGATTTCGACGGTGACAACATTCCGTTCATTCACGGTTCTGCATTGAAAGCTTTAGAAGCAGTTCAAGCTAACCCATCTATCAAACGTGGTGAAAACGAATGGACAGATAAGATTTGGGAATTGATGGATGCTTTGGATTCTTACTTCCCTGATCCTGTTAGAGACTTGGATAAACCATTCTTGATGCCAATCGAAGATATCTTCTCTATCACAGGTCGTGGTACAGTTGCTACAGGCCGTGTAGAACGTGGTATCGTTAAAGTTGGTGACGAAGTTGAATTAGTTGGTATCAAACCTACTAAGAAAACAACAGTTACAGGTGTTGAAATGTTCAGAAAATCTCTTGACCAAGGTCAAGCAGGTGACAACATCGGTGCTTTGCTTCGTGGTGTTGATAAAACTGAAATCGAACGTGGTCAAGTTTTGGCTAAACCTGGTTCAATTCACCCACACACTAAATTCACAGCTAACGTTTACGTTTTGACTAAAGAAGAAGGCGGACGTCACACTCCATTCTTCCCTGGTTACAGACCTCAATTCTACATCAGAACAACTGACGTTACAGGTTCAATCCAATTTGAAGGTCAAATGGTAATGCCTGGTGATAACGTTGTAATGAACGTTGAATTGATCGCTCCGGTAGCAATCGAAAAAGGTATGAGATTCGCTATCCGTGAAGGTGGACGTACTGTTGGTGCTGGTGTTGTAGATACTATTATCGAATAATAACAGCAAATAACAATATGAAAAAAGACTTGATAGAAATATCAAGTCTTTTTTTTGTTTTTACCTTACTTAATCTTTACGAATTGTATTTTCCCCAACGAAACTTTTTCTTTTAATCTTCTAATAAACTTTCTAAAAGTTTAGCATTAGATTGTGCTCTGCGGTGATGCAACATATATTGATTAATACTTGATTTGATTGCTTCGGTATTATTCTCCATTTTTGCATCTTCTTTGTCCAGCAATTTTATGTACTCGTACACGGACGATGTTTGATAACTGCTATTTGGCATTTTCCACCTTCTTCCTTTTCTTTAATTTTATTTCCCCTAAATAGTTTTGCTTACCCTAACAGTGTATCAAGAAGTTCCGCATTTGTCACGGCTTTTTT
>CAVKDD010000043.1:0-8327 GCA_963654845.1 Acutalibacteraceae bacterium
TTATTCAGAATCTGTTTAATATCGTTCCGAATCTTTCGCACTCGCATTAAACGTGTCTTCACTTCGTTTCGCACTCTGCTCGTGCTTGTTCAGAGTGACTATTTTGTAAGCCTACCAAGTAGTTCGCCCACCTGAAACCCTAGAAAAAGGGCGGAAGGAACTTCCGCCAATTTGGTAAATTATTGAGTATTTATTAAAGAATTTTATACATCTCTGTGACCGGTATATAATTTGTGGTCAATTACGGCAGTTTTTTGGTTTGCAGCCATTTTGCCGACAATCAAGTGATATGCCAACACTGCAGCCGCACCGACTCCTGCCAAAACTTTGCCCGAAGTTCCGATGTGTTTCAACGGATGTTTAATAATTTGTGCAAATTTAGGACCTTCTTTTGCAAACGCTTTCGGCAAGGTATTAAATACCCAAGAGCCCGCCAACATTGTAACCGCAGTCGCAGCACCATATCCTACACCTTTTGCAACAGATACTGCCATTTGTCCAAAGGTTGCAAAGAATTTCCAAACATTCGCAAATTTATCTTTCAAGGTCGATTTTTTCTTTTCCGAACCTTTTTCAGGTTCGGTTTCAGGTTTGGAGTCAAAAAGTTTTTTGCTGTCCTCATCTTTTTCTACAATCACGGTCGGTTCAATATTTGCCCCAACTTCTTTGACCGTACCGTCAGGAGTAATCATATACCCTGAACCGTCAAATTTATTTTTCTCTTTCAAATAAATTGTATCGTCTTCTTTTGAATACAATTTTTCCCAATTATCGTCTTTCAAACGAGTTTTATAATCAGCAATTCTTTGTTCTTTATCCGCCGTAGATTCTTTATTAACTTCATTTTCGGCAGAATTTTTAACTTCCGTTTCCAAGTTCAAATCTTCAGCAGTTTTCGCAGTAGGGGAAGCCTCAAAATTCGGCATTTGGCTTTTATATGCCTCTAACAAATTTGTTTTACTGATTTGTGGTGAAGTTTCCAAACCAGTAAACGGAACATCAGAAGTTTTTTCGGAATATTCTTTCATCGCCTGAACATATTTGCTAAGCCCTTCATGTTCCTTCAAAATCATTTTCGGGGAAGACCAGCCGTCCATGCTGATAACGCTACCATTTGCCGTGATTTGATATTCCGTACCGTCAAAACTGTTCGGGAATTTCAAATGCACGCCGTTACAAAAATACTTCTTTTCCCAAACCTCATCATGCAATCGTCCGTTGAACAATTCAATTTCAGAACCAGCGGTTTTCACTCGCTCATTATCTCTTTCCAACGCTTCCAAAAACGGATTTTTTGCAGGTTTCTCATTTACTGCCTGTTTTTGTTGATAATTATCATTTGCCCTGAAGCTTACCGGATTGAAACTAACTTTCATAACGCACACTCCTTTTGCAATATTGAAAACACTAAATAAAATTTTTTTGCTACCTGTTCATAAATTGTTACATTCCAAACAACGACAGTTGCGGAACGCCCTCTTCATTATTACTCATTTTCTTACGAGTTGCAAGGTTATTTGAAAAATCTTTTTGCATTTTCATCATCAAATCTTCAGAACGCTTGATTACAGCCTTCGGCAACCCTGCCATTTTTGCAACCTGAATCCCGTAGCTCTTACTAGCTCCGCCTTGAACAATTTTTCGCAAAAATTCAATTTCGCCGTTTTGTTCAGACACCGTAATTCTGTAATTTTTAATTTGCGGATAAGTTTTTGTCATAACATTCAACTCGTGATAGTGAGTTGCAAAAATACATCTTGCGTTAACCTTTGTTGCAATATATTCGGCAACCGCCCACGCTATCGCAACGCCGTCATAAGTGCTTGTACCTCTTCCGATTTCATCAAGCAAAATAAAACTTTTTGAAGTCGCTGAATTTAGAATATACGAAGTTTCAATCATTTCCACCATAAAAGTAGATTGTCCCAACGTCAAATCATCACTTGCACCAACTCTTGTGAAAATCTTATCCGCAATCCCGATTTTTGCAAAATCCGCAGGAACCCACGAACCGATTTGTGCCAAAATCAAAATCAACGCATTTTGACGCATAAAGGTCGATTTACCTGCCATATTCGGACCTGTCAAAATCATAAATTGCGTAGTATCGGTCGAATTTGATTTCAATTCCAAATCATTTGAAACATATTCACCAAGCGGCAAAATCTTTTCCAGCACAGGGTGACGACCGTTTTTGATAAACAAATCATCGGATTCATCAATTTCAGGTTTGCAATAATTATTTTCAACTGCAACCTCGGCAAGCGAAATCAAAACGTCCGCTTTTGCGACAGCATCTGCAATTTCTCTGATTTTTGAAACAAATTCTTTTGCGTATTCTCTAAAATCGGTAAACAATTTATATTCAAGTTCGGTCGATTTGAACTTAGCCGACAAAACGTCATCTTCGTGCTTTTTCAACTCATCCGTAATAAATCTTTCTGCACCCGTCAAGGTTTGCTTTCTGACGTAAGACTCGGGAACCAAATTCAAGAACGAATTTGTAACCTCGATATAATAGCCAAAAACCTTGTTATAACCGATTTTCAAGCTTTTAATACCCGTGCGGTTTTTCTCTGCTTCCTCAAAAGATTTCAACCACTCCTCACCGCCCGTGAGCAAATCTCTGAAATAATCCAATTCGCCACTCACACGAGGTTTAATTATTCCGCCTTCTTTGAGCAAAATCGGCGGATTGTCAACGATTGTATTATCAATCATTGAAACCAAATCCTGAATTTGAGCCTCATACTCACGAACACTTGAAAACACGTCATACTCAAGACCCTGAGTAACCTCTAAAATCTTAGGCAACATACTTAACGACAACTTCAAACTTACAAAATCTTTAGGACTTGCAGAACCGTTACTCATCCTTGTTGAAAGTCGTTGAATATCATAAATTTTCTCTAAGCAATCTGACAACTCAAAGCGAACCTGCTCTTTTTCGATAAACTCGGTAACCGAATTTTGCCGAGCCATAATATCATTAACATTTTTCAACGGCTGACAAATCCAGTTTTTAATAAGTCTTGCCCCCATATTGGTTTTGGTTTTGTCTATCGCCCAAAGTAAAGAGCCGTACTTATTTTTTTCTCTCAAAGTTTCGACAAGTTCCAAATTCTTACGGGTTGAAGCATCCAAAATCATATACTCGGAAAGTTCATAAGATTCAATTCTGTCAAATTTTGGCATATTGCCTTTCAAAGTTTCCCAAACATAAGCAAGCAAAGCCCCCGCAGCCCTAAAGCCCGTTTTATATTTGGAATACCCGAAGCTTTCCAAACTTTGAGTTTTAAACACGGTTTTTAAATTATTCTCAGCAAAATTCACCTCAAAAACCGAAGACGGAATTTTGGAACAATTATATCTTTTTGTAATTTCTTCAGGCAAATTGATAACTTCATCAGGCACAATCTGAAACGGTTTGATATCCTGTTTAAGGCTTGGGCCAACGATTTCAGAAGGATTTAACCTTGCCAATTCCGCAATAATAAGATTTAACGGAGCCTGAGTTGTTTTAAATTCCCCCGTTGAAATGTCTGTATAAGCAAATCCGTAAATATCTTGTCTTTCGTCCTTGCAAATCGAACAAATATAATTGTTAGAATTTTGTTTAAGCAAATTGCTTTCCGTCAAAGTTCCCGCAGTAATAACCCTTGTAACACCACGTTTAACAAGCCCTTTGGCAAATTTCGGGTCTTCTAATTGGTCACAAATTGCCACCTTGTAATTTTTCTGAACGAGCTTTTCCAAATACCCGTCCGCAGCCTTTGCAGGAATTCCCGCAAGCGGAACTCTGCCCAATTTCGGACCTGCATCACGACCCGTCAGGGTTAATTCCAACTCCTTTGACATGACAAGAGCATCTTCAAAAAAAGTTTCGTAAAAATCACCTAAACGATACCACAACAAAATCCCCGGATTTTCACTTTTTATCTTCAAATATTGCTGCATTACGGGAGTTGTATCTTCTATCTTAACTTCCCAACTGTTTATGTGATTGATTTCCGTTTTGCTCATATTATAATATTCATATAAAAATGAGAGGATTTCAACATGAGTTGTTTAAAAAACGTAACACGAGCAATAATTCTGACAGGACTGATTTGCGGGTTTGTAGCACTTGGCGGCAAAGATTTTTTGATGACCCAAGTCAAAAATTTTGTTAACCCGAGCCACGATGTAGTCTTAGAACGAGCTCAAAAAGTCGGAGATTTTTCAAAAATTAACAACGAATTTGAAATCGAAAAAGCCGCAGGAATTATGGACTACAAAGCGGTATTAGCGGAACACAAAGCCTCAGGACAAAAAATGGTAGTTGTGGATTCGGGCAAAAAAGCATTGCTTACGCAATCCGATATCACGGCAAACGATGCGGAAGACAGAATTAAACAAGCAATACAAAAAATCAAATACCACTCGGAAGCCGTTGAGGAATTTCATGTAACAGAAAAAGGCACAATGACCTCTTACGGACAAAAAGTTCCTTATGTGAAATTTAACGCCCGCATAAAAAAACTTCCGATTGGCGAGCTTTCGGGGATAATTTCGGTAGTTAAAGATTCCAAAGGCAACGATAAAATTTTAGTTTCCGTCAATGAAAAGTCAAAATATTCTCAACTCATTGCAAACGAATTTTTTAAAGAAATTAAGTAGCAGAATTGTAATTTATAAGAGTTTTGGAATGTAATTCTTTGTTTTATTATTTAGCATAGTTTCCCACTTAAAAAGAAGGAAAGTTCACACTTTTCCACTCTACAACTTTTGAAGCAAAAAATTTTTTTACCTGTTTTATACAAAGCATAAGCTATGTACGCAAACTCTATTTATAAGAATTTTTATACTCCCAATATACAGGACTTGTCTGTTTGTACTCAAAAATTTCAACCCCAGAGTGCAAAGTTTTGTCCTGCATTTAAGGGTGATGTTTTTATTCTTAATCGTGCGGTCAAGCCTACTGTAACCAAATCAAAGCTTCCTGCTTTATTTACAAATTTATGCACTAAGGTCAAAGAGAAAATTTTTAGCCTGACTCCTCCAAAAATAATTGAGCGAGAAGAAGGGTTGGCAAATCGTTGTTTGGCTGACACTATCAAACAAAATTTTATTAATTCCAAAATTGTACTGGAAAATATTGACTGTTTTGATGTCAAAGATTTTATGCAACTGACTGACCAACAAAAATGGCTATTAAGAAGAGGAATTAAGAGTCCATATACCGCAAATCAAAAATACACCATTTCAAATGATGCGGAGAAATACATCAAAGTGGCGAAAAGTATAAAATCACAACTGGAGCAAAGGTTCCCCGAAGGTTTTTCTGTCGTTTCTGTCGGAAGTTCGCCTTCTGTTTTATGCGACATTCTGAAACTTGAAAATGTAAATGTTAAGTATCTCCCATTTTCAAGGCGTTTAGGGTATTTGTATGAGCCTTATAAAAAAGATTTCCAAAAATTATATAAAGATACAGGAATCACGGAAGATTTTATCAAGAAAGAGAAAAATATTGTTTTCTTGGATTATACTTTTTCGGGTAGGTGCTTAGAACATATAAAATCTGTTACGAAAGACATCTATAATAATCCTAAAAATACGCATTTTTTAAGCATAAATAAGGATTTGGAATTAGATGACGAATTTGTAGATTGCTATTTGAAAACCTCAGATAACGGTGCGTTTTCTTTTGTTTCGCCACTTGCAAATGTAGAAATGATGAAGCAATATGTAAGCAAAAAAGCAGTTTTCAAACCCTCACCTGCCGCAAAGCTAATGCGATTTGCCCTATTAGATAAATATGGAAAAATTTATTAAGTCATGGGGTAAGGTCGTTTTTGCCCGTAATTATTCGTTAAATTTGTCAAGGCGAACCTCCCAATTTTAAAACGGTGGGAATCGTTTTCGCTTTTCCAACGCTACCTTTTATTACATTTTTTCCACGCTACCTTTTTCCCCAACCTCTTCTAGCTATGAAAAAATACTTGCTTGAGAGTTACTATCATCTGTTATAATTTTAAAAAAGGAGATTGAAAAATGAAATATAGAAAATTGAGAGATTTAGAAGTTTCGGCAATCGGAATGGGTTGTATGGGGTTTTCGCACGGATACGGAGCCTTGCCGCCTGAAAAAGATGCAATAGAAATGATTAGGTATGCTTACGAAAAAGGTTGTACCTTTTTTGATACAGCCGAAAATTACGGACCGTTTTTAAACGAAGAACTTGTCGGAAAAGCCGTTAAACCTTTCCGTGACAAAATCGTTTTGGCTACAAAATTTTCACCGTTCACCCAGCCAACTCAAACCGCAAAGGAAAATTTGAGCAGAGAAGGCATAAGAGAAGCGGTTGAAGGGTCATTGAAAAGACTTCAAACTGACTATATTGATTTGTACTATGAGCACCGAGTGCCGTTAGACAGCAATGTTGAAGAAGTTGCTTTTTGGATTGGTGAACTTATACAAGAAGGTAAAATCAGAGGTTGGGGACAATCTCAATCCAATGTGGAACAAATCCGAAAGGCTCATGCCGTAACTCCTTTGACTGCAATTCAAAGTGAATATTCAATGATGGAACGAATGTTTGAGTATGATGTTATTCCGCTATGCAAAGAGTTGAACATCGGTTTTGTGCCGTTTTCGCCGCTTGCAAGCGGGTTTTTGAGCGGAAAATATAACAAGGATACTCAATACAAGGGGGATGATGTCAGACTTGCGATTACAAGATTTATTCCTGAAAATGTCGTAAAAAATCAGCCGCTTTTGGAGATGTTGAAAGAAATTGCAAAAACTAAAAATTCGACACCTGCACAAATTTCTCTTGCTTGGATGTTGCACAAATACGATTTTCTTGCACCAATCCCGGGTATGCGAAAAATTGAAAGAATTGATGAAAATCTTGGTGCGGCTGACGTTATTTTGACAGAAGAGGAATTTAAAAATATTGAAACCGAACTTGATAAAATAACGATTTACGGTAACAGAACCGATGAAGATATCCAAAAAATGGGTTATGTAAAAGCCCAATAATCATTGAAAACGTGAGTGTTTTGTTTATCTTAAACCGTTTCACAAATATTAAAATAGCCCGACCACAAACAAGGTCGGGTTATTTTTGTATTAATATTGAAAACCAAATTATAGATTTAGCAAGAAGTTTTGCAATCTTGTGGCGATATCGATAAATTTATTCACTTCAGCTTTGCCGCTTGCGATTGCTCTTCGTTCAAAACCGTAACGGTTGTGAACTTCGGCATTGGTGAAATATTCAGGATTTTGTAATGCTGCATCTGATTCATTAAATAATTTTCTGTATTTTCTGTCCTGTTGAGATTTGTCTTTGAAAAAGCCTTTCGCATCTGCTTTTGCCAAGAAGGCTTTTGTGCCGGGGTAAACTTCTTCTATTTGGTTTATTCTTTCAAGATTTTGTTCATTTGTGGTTGGGGTTTGGATTTTTACTCTTTCCATATTGAAAAAATCTTTTGCGTGGCGGTATTCATGTCCTAATGTGTCAAGCAGACTACCGCCGTCTATCGGGTGTTCGGGGTAGATTTTAATTTGTCCGTTATAGGGATTTGTGACCGCATATACCATAGGTTGTCCGGGTTCTCTTGGAACGATTTTGGGAGCGGGAGTTATTCCTTCAAGTTTTAATTGTTTTTCTTGAATTTTTGAAATGTGTTTGATACGTTCGTTTGTTCTGAACGGGTCAATGTATTCACAGGCAAGCGGATAATATTCCAAATTTTTTGTATCCTTAAATCGTTTGTCGGTGTTGATATATTCAAGTTCGGGTTTTTCGCCGTCCCATTTTGTTGTGTAAGTTATGCCTTTTGCTTTTTTACCGTTTTCTATGACCATTGTTGAATGTCTGTCAATTCCTGTCGAAGAAACTTCATTCTTAATCATTATTGTTTTTCCGTTAGGCATTGTGTTGAAGGTTCTAATCTTCATGTTGTAACTTCCGTCAGGAAAGTATGTTTCGACAGCTGAAGAAATTGGGCTTGTGTGTTCGATTACTTTTTGAGATTTTTGCCCGTTTTTATATTGCATAATGGATTTTGCCAAATTTTTGCCGTTTTCATCTCTAAAAGTGACGGCTTGAAAGTTTCCGTTTTTACCGCATGCACTCATATAGTCAAAGGTCTTAGTGCCTTTAGGGACAGGCATTCCCATTAGTTGCTTTTGGTTTGTGATTGCGTTACCGACACTTCTATATAAAACTTTTCCGATACCCATTTTCTACCTTTCGATATAAATACTTTTACCTATATTTATAAAGGTTTGGAGATGTGAAAATTTGCTTGTTGTGTGAAGTATTGTAAATGGGGAAC
>CAVKDD010000044.1:0-8318 GCA_963654845.1 Acutalibacteraceae bacterium
CTACCGCTTAGAAGGCGGTTGCTCTATCCAGCTGAGCTACCAAGGCTTAACACAATTATCATAACATAAAAAATTTTGTATTCAAGTGGTTAAAAAAGGAGTCCAAATATTTTGAACTCCTTTTGATAAATATTAACATTAAACCAAGATTACTTGATTGCTTTTTTTGCTCTGTACAAAGAGGTATCTTTGCCCAAGATTTCCAAAATTCCAACCATATCAGCACCACGAGTTCTACCCGTAATCGCTGCTCTGATTGCCCACATTGTAACTTTCGGTTTAATACCTTTTTCTTTCCAAACACCTCTAAATACTTCTAATTCGTGGTGTAAAGTTTCTTCGTCCCATTTCCAATCAGCGGCTTTTTCAACAAAGTCTTTCAAAACTTCTTGAGAAGTTTCGGTATCCAAAGTTCCTGTTTGAGTTTCAGGGTCAATTTCAACATCTTTTCCGAAGAAATACGGAACGGCATCCGTAATATCAGACAACAATGTCAACGGTTCTCTTGTAATTTCAACCATTTTTGTATATTGTTCGTCTGTCAATTCGTTCAAATTGTACTGTGTCAAATACGGTTTTAACATTTCTTTCAATTTTTCAATCGGAAGCATTTTGATATAATGGCTATTCATCCATTTCAACTTATCGTATTCAAAAATTGAGTTAGAAGATGAAATTTCGTGAATTCTGAAATCATTTGCAATTTCATCAACATTCTTGATTTCTTCACCGTCAGAAGGTGACCAACCAAGCAACGCTACAAAGTTAATCAACGCTTCAGTCAAATAGCCTTGTTTAACAAAGTCTGAAACGGCAGTCGCACCGTGACGTTTTGACAATTTACTTCTGTCAGGTGCCAAAATCATACCCAAGTGACCGAATTTAGGAGGTTCAAAGCCCAAAGCCTCAAATATCAAAATTTGTTTATATGTATTTGAAATATGGTCTTCACCTCTGATTACATGAGAAATCTTCATCAAAGCATCATCAATTACAACCGCAAAGTTATAAGTCGGTGCTCCGTTTGATTTTTGGATTACAAAGTCACCCAAAAGGTTTGTGTCCATGTGTAATTCACCTTTTACAATATCATCAAATTTCAAAATTGATGTATCGTGGAACGCTTTTTGAGCCTTTGCAATATTAAATCTGATTGCAGGTTTTCTGCCTTCAGCTCTAAGTTTTGCTTTTTCTTCTTCTGTCAAATGTTCACATTTTTTAGAATATACATAAGGTTTTTTAGCGGCAGTTGCTGCTTCTTTTTCTTGTTCCAATTCTTCAGGAGTACAGAAACATTCGTACGCAAAGCCTGAATCAAGAAGTTTTTGAACATATTTCGGATAAATATCAAATCTTTCGGATTGAGTATAAGGACCGTAAGGACCGCCTACGTCAGGACCTTCATCCCAGTTCAAACCCAAAGCCTTCAAACTGTCAAAAATATTGTCAATATATTCTTGAGAAGTTCTATCAGCATCGGTATCCTCAATTCTCAAAACAAATTTTCCGTTATTTTTCTTTGCGAACAAGTAGTTAAATAACGCTGTTCTTGCTGTACCAATGTGTAAATTACCGCTTGGTGACGGTGCTATTCTTACTCTGACTTCTGACATATTAATATCCTTCTTTCTTTATTTTTTCAGCAAAATAAGAGTACCACAAGAAGAGTACGTTTTCAAGGCTTGAACCATATTTTTAGGTTTGCCGCAAGTTCTAAAAGATTTTATAAGGGTTTAAAATATTGTTCGGGTCAAAAACCTTTTTAATTTGTCGCATATAAGAAATAGCACCGCTATCGACCACTTTTGACAAATACGGTTTCTTTGTCAAACCTATTCCGTGTTCTCCGGAAATTATCCCGCCGAGTTTTGCCGTCAAATCATAAATTTCAGCCTTTGCTTTTTTATAATTTTCATATTCTTTTTTATCGTTAAAATCTATCGGTATTTGCGGGTGCAAACTTCCGTCCCCGACATGACCGATTAAACAAATTAACAAGTCATATTTTTCACAAATTTTTTGAATACCTTTTGCCAAAATTGCAAGATTTTCTCTCGGCACAACAACATCATCTGTAGTAACATTCGGTCTTAATCTCGTACACGCAGCCATTGAAGAACGTCTTGCCGTCCAAATTTCGTCCGCTTCTTCTTTTGTTGAAGAACATTTCACATACGCCGCCTTATTTTGATTTAAAACAGAAGTAATCAAACTGATTTGGTCATTAATAACTTTTTCAAACCCGTCCACCTCAATAATCAACGCTGCTTCTTTATCTGTCAAAAGTCCGAGCGGTTTAAATTCTTCAATAGTTTTTAGTGAATTTTTATCCATAAAATCTATTGTTGTCGGACAAATTTGTTTTTTGATAATTTGATTAACCGCAGTAATCGCACTGTCAACGCTATCAAAATATGCCATCAAAACCCTGTCAGCCTCAGGCTTTGTAATAAGTTTTACGGTAATTTCAACAACGATGCCGAGAGTTCCTTCAGAACCCACAAAAACACTGCCCAAATTGTATCCTGTCGCATTTTTGATAGTGTTCGCACCTGTTCTGATAAGTTCACCGTTAGCCATAACAACCGCCAACTCAACGACATAATCCTTTGTTGTTCCGTATTTAAAACTTCTTGCACCTGCGGAATTTTGAGCAACACTTCCGCCCATTGTGGAAATTTTCAAATTTGAAGGGTCAGGCGGATAGTAAAGTCCGACTTTTTCAACTTCTTTTTGCAAATCACCGACAATTACCCCCGGTTGAACTCTCGCCGTCATATTAACCGAATTTATTTCCAAAATTTTATTCATTTTAGAAAAATTCAAAATAATTCCGCCATGAGTAGGAACACACGCACCGACAGTATTCGTACCCGCTCCACGACAAATTATAGGAGTTTTATGTTTATTGGCGATTTTTACAATCGACTGAACCTGCTCAACCGATTCAACAAAAACTACCGCTTCGGGCAACTTTTCAACACTCTGCACATCCGAAGAATCAAAAGAATATACATACCGTTCCTCTAGTGAAGACAGCACATTTTCTTTGGGTATTTTTTTGTATATATCAGTTATTATATTCCTAGTCAACATAAGAAGCCAATTTTTCTATATTGACACTAAGTTTAGATAATTGTTTATCAATTTTGTCAATTTTTCTTGTAACTTTTGTGTCATCTATATCTTCTACCGCTGAAAGTATTTTTTCAATAGACATTTCAAGTCTGTCTATTCTTTCCTGTTGTTCTTCAAATTTTTCATCTATTGTAAGAAGTTTTGTAATTTGACGTTCAAAGAAGGCTAATCTTTCTTGCTGTTCGTCAAATTTTTCTTCCAAAGAATTTAAAATATCTGTTTGTTCAGGCAAAGATTTTTTCAACGTTTCAATCGCAGATTTAACTTCAACGATTTCTTCTGAATTTGTTGAAATTTTATTCATACTGTCACTGGCAGAATCAATCCATTCACCTACATAAATCAACGCCTGACGCATAACGGCATCTGATGCGTTTGAATGTTCCAACATCTTGGTAACCTTATCAACTCTTGTTGTTAATTGTTCGGTTATAGTTTTGCCGAAGGCTTCAAAATTACTGTTCAAAGTGTTGTAGGTCTCGTCAGAGGTCACCAACAAGTGATTTGATAATTTGGTCAAACTTTCAATATCAGAATTAATTTGGTCAAACTTCAACTGTAAGCCGAGTAACTCATCTTTCGGAATTGAACTTTGTAATTCGGTAACCGTTGAACCGATTTGACTGATATTGTCAAGAATTGAGGTCAATCTCACCGATTGATTTTCTTGTTCGTGAACCTGCAAATCTTTCAACGCAAGTCTTAATTTTGCCAAATCTGACTCGATATCCTGCATTGAATAAGTATAATCCGCCTCATCTTCAGCACTGTTTGTAATTTGTTTCAACTGATTAGTAACAAGTGCTAAATTTTGGTTAATCTCATCGGTTTTTTCTTCAACAAAGCCTTTGATATCTTCTGTTTCTTCAGTGAAGGAAACCTGTTCAAAAACAGTCACAACAGCAGCCATAATTGATTCTTTCATATCTCTTATGGTTTTCTGAATTTGTTTTGTATTTTGAACGGTGTTCAAATTGTTGACTTCAACGGTCAACTCCTTCAAACATTTTTTAACGGCATCAGTTTTTTGATTGCTTTCAAGACTGTCAATATAGTCCATTTGAGCCATAATCAAGTCTTTTACGTCACGAAATTCTTTTTGATTATATTCGTTACCGTCTTTTGTCAATGAATCGATTTTATGATTAATGATTTCCAAAATCTCGGTAATCTCGGAATCCGTCCCCGTTCCTGCAAAACGTTTAACTTTTGCAAGATTTTCTTCAACGTTTTCCAAAGTTACCTTGATATCTTCAATATCATTATAAGCATCGGTCGAAGCAACGATATCAACTTTCGCATCAATCAAATCAATTTTCTTATTCAACTCTTCAACGGCACTTGTCACCTCATAGTCAGCCTCTTCAGGATTTGACATGGCAAGTACGTCAATCTTATTTTCAATAAGACCGAGTTTTTCTTTTACTTCATCCGATAAGGCAACACCCGAAATTTTCGCAAATTCATCAAGTTTTTTGCCTAAATTTTCAAGTTTAGTCTTGATTTCTTCATCCAACACTTCATTATGAGAAACAGACCCGTCTTCGTGAACAACGGTTTTACCCGTGAATTTGTCGATTTTTTCTTCCAAATTCATCAAGGTGTACATCATATCGTCAACAAATCCCGGAGCCTCAGAACCTTCCGAAGTCGCCAAGAAATCAATTTTTTCTTCAATCGCACTCAAGCGTTCGGACAAATCGTCCAAATTGATATCTTCATCCGAACTTGCCAATACGTCTAACTTTTGGTTAATCAAAGTCAACAAATTAGAAGTTTCGGCATTTTGTTCAAAGTTCGTGGTTTCAAGAATTTCTCTCAATTCTTCAAACAATTCATAATCATCAGATTGTGCCAAAATATCGACTTTATCGTTCAACAACTTCAACATTGAACCGATTTGCGGGTCAAGCGAGGTGGACAACGCACCGTCTTTCAGTTGATTAACAAGGGTTTTGACATCTTGCACCCAATCGCAACTGTCGGTCAAAGCCAAAATGTCTAACTTACCCAAAATCAACTCTAAAGTCGTACCGATTTTACCGTTATTAATATAACCTTTGATTTCTTCAAGCCATTCACCGCTTGTAATTCGTTTTTGAATTTTGTCTAATTTTTGAAGGAGTACATTATATGCTTCGGTGTCAATTCCTGTCTGTGACGGATGTTCAGAAACAACTTCTTTACATTCTGACGGAGTTAAAACACTTTCAACATTTTGAGTAATGTTTTTAACATCTGATTTAAAGCAATCCAACGCCTGAATAAAGTTGAAATTATCCTTACCTACAATCACATTTTTATTTTTATCATCTTGTTTTGTCTGCTCTTGTATTGCTTGCTCTTGCGGAGTTTCGCCCTCTTCAATAATCGTAATGTCTTCATCAACACGTTGAACCACAAGGTTATCCATTTTTTCCTGCATAACCTTCAAGATTTCCTTGATTTGAGCACTTTCACCCGTTAAAGTTTTGACATCTTCCGCAAATTTTCCGTAATCATTACGAACTTCTGCCAAAATTTGTCTTGTTTTGTAGGCTTCGTCCTCTTGTTGATATTTCAAATCATCAAAGGTAACTGATTTTTGGCTCTCGCTGTCATCTTCTTCAACAATTTCAATATTATCTTCTGATGTTACCTCTTGTTCTTCATTTTCCAAAGATTTTCTGATAGCAAAGGCTTTGTCCAAAATATTTAATTTCAACTTGTCAATCGCTTCAATAATTTTGTCATTATTCATTGAAACGGTAATCAAAGATTTCAACTCTTCGTGCTGAGTGTCCATTTTTGCCTTGATATCGTCCGCCACCTCAGTCAACATCTCTTTTTGAGAGTTTTTGAAGTCTTGCAAAGATTCGACAAACACCTTCATTTCTTCCATTTGAGAAGCTTCAGGCGGTGTAATCTTACTAATCGCATTTTCTACAGAAGTTTGCAAATCAATCATCTGACGCATCACGGAATCAACATCAGACATAACAATATCTTTAATATTGGCTTCGATTTCGTCAAGCTGAGAACAAATTTGATTATAAGTGAAATCCAAACGGCTCAAAGTTGCTTGAGATACGGCATTGTCACTATTTGTAAAGTCTTGATTTACCGCAGAATGCAACTCTTCCACATCGTTTGACAAGGATTTTGTAAGATTTGCATTATTGCTGATATTAATAAGCATTTCCTTGATTGGAGCAAATTCTTCAATCAACTTATCGGTTTTTGAATTTATTGCATTTACAACATCCGTATTAATTAATTCAAGCTCTTGCTTGTAATCCGTCAATTTACTGTCAGCAACCGTCAAATTTTCATACAATTCTGGACTTTGAGAGCTTGAGTGTCGCAAATCCTGTATAAATTCAAGCAACATGCCTGTCTTTTCTTCAATCAAAGCGGCATTGTAGGTAAATCCTTGTTGCATACGAGTTTCAAGACTGTTTGTCAACTCTTCAAGCCCTTGACACAAGTCGTCCATTTTGCCCGTCACAAAATCCGCAACCGATTTTTCTCTTGATTCTTCGTCATATTTCAAATTACGGAAGGTTTCGCCAAGAGTTAAAATCATTTCTTTGATTTCCGAAATTTCCTGCATTGAGGATTTCAAATCCTGATTTGAATACGGTTGGTCGAGTGTTTTTGTAAACTCTAAATATTCATCCAGCCTTGAAATAATGTCTGTTATGGCATTTTCGTTCTGTCCGTGATATAAACCTAAATCCTCTTCAATTTTTATAAGTTTATTTTTGACATTTTCGGCAACCGCAAAATCCGACAAATCCATAATTCGTTTGATTTCGCCCAAATAGTTTTCCAAAATGTCAATGGTTTCTTGGCTGTTGCTTTCAAACTCATCAAATTCAGACTGTTTTGCTTCCAAAATCTCTTTGATTTGATTAACAGTATTTTTGATTTCGTTGGTATCAATTTTATTAACAGACGTCAAATACTCGGAAATATTTGTCAAAGTATCTTCAACAACGGTAGAACGCTTTTCAAAAATTTCTCTAATCGCAGCAGTATCAATGTTATCAAGTTTGTCTAAAATCGCAACCTGATACTCTTTTATTGCTATATAATCAGAATTAATTTTGTCAGTATTTGAAACAATAACTTCTAAAAGTTGTTTTACTTCATCCGAAAAGCCTTCAAAATCTTCACCTTTGACGATATTTTCGACAGATTCCTGAATTTCTGATAAATGTTCAACAACAGAAACATTTTGTTTTTCGGAAGTTGAAATAAATTCAGACTTCAAGTCGTCCAATTTTTGGAAGACATCGGAAATCATTGCATTAACGGAATCTGAGGAATCTTTTTGAGAAATTTCGCTCAAATCGCCGACTATGGCTTCAACAACTTTCAAAACCTTTAAAACGTCTTCCCTGTCTGATTTTCCTTGCATTTGGACAAGTAATTCATCGGTATTTTCTTTAATTTTAGAATTAGCCAACCACTCTTGAAGAGATGAAACTTTTTGCTGAACTTCCTCAACCTGAGTTTTTACCTCTTGCCCTTGAGCCTCAAGTCCCGCACTGATTACATCAAGTTTTGACAAGACTGCTTGTTTATATTCTTCAATAGCCTTGTCTTTTTCAGCGGATTTTTCTTGAAATTCCGTAATTTTATTAAGAAATTCTCTCAACTCCTCAATAAAATCATTAAATTCATCACCTGTAACAATATTATCAACAGAACGCTGTAACTCGGACAAATTAACGATTACGGAGTCATTGTGCATTTCTTCGGTATTTATGAAGTCGTTTTTCAAATCCTCAATCATCTGATAAACTTCAGACAAGGTGTTTTTAACCTTTTTCGCATCAGCATTTTGAGAAAGCTCTTCTACGCAATTTGAAACATTTTCCATTGTTTCAAGAATTTTCAAAACTTCATCACGGTTTGGTTTTTCCTTAATTTGGTCGGCTATTTCCTGAGCGTTTTCTTTAACGTTTGAATTTGCCAGCCAATTTTCTATTGAAGAAGTTTTGTCATAAATACTTTCAAATTCTTTATCAAAATTAAGGTTTTTAACTTCGTTTTCAACATTGTCAATTTTTGCCGAAATATTTGCTGCATCGTCTTTTCCCGCAACTTCTTGCAGATTTTCCACCAAACTCAACTGGTTACTGTTCAAGGTTTCCATATCGGCATGGGTCGGCAAATTATCGACCTTATCCATA
>CAVKDD010000045.1:0-8290 GCA_963654845.1 Acutalibacteraceae bacterium
AAATAATAAGAAAATAAATTCGGTATTTTTTAGTTGTTTATATTTTGTCTTTTTATTTTTCTTCAAATTTTTCAAAATTTTGAAGGCTTTACAAACTTAACAATGTTTATTTTGTTTCAAGAATTTTGTTATTTTCGTCAACAATAACGATTGTAGGTTTGTGGTTTGCAAGTTCTTTTTCTTCAAATTGACCGTAAGTTACTATAATAACCTTGTCACCTTTTTGAACTTTTCTTGCAGCGGCACCGTTTAGGCAAATTTCGCCTGAGCCTGCTTTTCCTTTGATAATGTAGGTTTGAAATCTCTCACCGTTATTAACGTCAAGAATTTCAACCTTTTGCCATTCTCTCATATTTGCGGCTTTTAAAAGTGCTTCATCTATTGTTATTGAGCCGACATAGTTAAGATTTGCATCCGTAACCGTTGCTCTGTGTATTTTTGCTTGTAAAAATTCTAATAACATTTAATTTTACCTCTGTTTTTATATTAAAGAGCCTTTACTGCCTCGATAACTCTTTTTATTGCTTCTTCAGGTTTTACAACTTCTTTTTCACCTGTTTGTCTTGTTACAAATTCAACATTGCCTTCGTTGATTGTTTTTCCGACCGTAATTCTGTAAGGGAAACCAATCAAATCAGCATCTTTGAATTTTACGCCCGGACGTTCTTCACGGTCATCAATAACCGCTTCAATACCGTTTTGTAACAATTCGTCATAAATTCTTTGTGCGGTTTGCATTTGAAGTTCGTCTTTAATACTAACCGGAACAACCGTTACATGATACGGAGCAATAGCCAAAGGCCATTTAATACCGTGTTCATCGTGGTGTGCTTCAACAGCAGCGGCCGCCGTTCTTGTAATACCGATACCGTAGCAACCCATTACATAAGGTTTTGTTTTTCCGTCAGAATCAAGATATACCGCATTCATCGGTTTTGAATATTTTGTTCCTAATTGGAAAATGTTGCCTACTTCAATTCCTCGAGTAACTTTTAACGGTTTTCCGCATTCAGGACAAAATTCACCTGCTTCCACCAATCTCAAATCTGCATATTTGATTTCGTCAATGCCTAAATCTTCAAGGTTTGCACCTACTTGGTGAACATCTGTTTTGTTAATTCCGACAACAAAGTTTTTCATTTCTTTAACCGTATTATCGGCAATGATTGTAACATCGTTAAAGCCTTTAGGTCCGATAAATCCCGGAATTGCATTAAATCCGTGTTGTTGCATAAGTTCTTCAATTTCGGCTGAAGAGGCAATTCGGATGTCCATTCCGCCTACTGCGTTCATCAATTTTGTTTCTTCAACGGTTTTGTCCGCTCTGATTAGTGCGATTACAGGCTTTTTATCAACAATATATACCAATGATTTCAAAATCAAAGTTGAAGGAATTTTTAATAGTTCCGATAATTCAACGATTGAATGTACATTTGGTGTGTCGATAATTTCGTTTTTCGCAAAGTATTCTTTTCCGTCAACAACTGCAGGCGGCAAGTTTGACACTGCGTGGTTTGAGTTTGCGGAATAATCGCAATCGTCGCAATAGAAAACATCATTTTCGCCCGCATCGGTGTCTGTAATTACCATAAATTCGTGAGATACGCTACCGCCGATAGCACCTGAATCGGATTGAACCATTTTTGTATCAAGTCCGCAACGTTTGAAAATATTTCTGTAGGCTTGAGCCATATTTTCGTATTCTTTATCAAGTTCTTCCTGAGAAGTTCCGAAACTGTAGGCATCCTTCATAATAAATTCTCTACCTCTCAAAAGTCCGAAACGAGGACGAACTTCATCTCTGAATTTCGATTGAATTTGGTAAAGATTTGTCGGTAATTGTTTATAAGATTTGATAATATCACGAGCAACCGAAGTTATAATTTCTTCGTGTGTAGGTCCTAAGCACATTTCTCTGTTGTGTCTGTCACGAAGTCGCATAAGTTCTTTTCCGTACGCTTCCCAACGTCCTGATTCAATCCACAATTCTTTTGGTTGAACAAACGGCATCAAAAGTTCTTGAGCCCCTGCTTTATCCATTTCATCTCTTGTGATATTTTCAACTTTTTTCAAAACTTTCCACATCAAAGGCAAAAATGTATAAACGCCCGATGTAAGTTTCTTTATGTATCCCGCTCTTGCAAGCATTTTGTGCGAAATAACCTCAGCATCAGAAGGAAATTCTCTCAAGGTTTGCACAAATAATTTTGACATTTTCATTTTTCATAATCCTCATTTTCTTATTTAATGTCTTTATGTTAGCACAAACAGTTTTTGTATGTTAGTTTGATGTGAAGGTTGTTAAGTATTATTTAAGGTGACTGAGTTCGTGTTTTGCTTTTGTTAGCGGTACGGAAAGGGTTTTGAAATTTCTTATTGCGTGTTCCAAGTATTCTTTTGCGTTCTCGTTTTCGCCGTTTTTGAAATATGCAAGGTAGGTTAAATAGTCCAAATCTCCGTTTTCTTCGCATTGCGAAACCGCATTCGCTCCGATTGCAGCAGCTTCTTCAAAGTTTTGTTCCTTTAATAAAATTTTGATTAAGATTTTGTAAGCTTCAAGGTCGTACGGATTCAATTCTATTGTCTTTTGCAGATTTTCTATTGCTCCTTCTGTGTTGCCTGTTTCATTGTCAATCACCGCAAGGTTAAAATATGCCCAACTGTAATCGGGGGAAAGCTCCAAAACCTTGTTAAATTTTTCTCTTGCCGAGTCTAAATCTCCAAGTTCTTTAAAGATATTTCCGATATAAAAGTGTGCGTAAATATCCTCATCGTTTAAATCTATTGTGGTTTGGAAATTTTCCATAGCCTTGATGTAGTCTTTTGTTTTGAAATAAATCAAACCTAAATTGAAGTATGAATTTGAATCTTCACTATCGTCTTTCAAGATTTTTTCAAAGCATTCAATCGCCTTGTCGTATTCTTTCAATTCAATATAAACAAGTCCGAGATTGTAGGTGGAATCCATTGAGTCGGGTGAAATCTCAAGTGATTTCAGGTAGGCTTCTTTTGCTTTGTCAAATCTTTTTAATTTTTCGTAAACAATTCCCAAATTGTAAAAAATTCCGTCATCATTGCTGAAATTTTTTGATAAATAAAGCAAATGCCCGAGTGCTTCCTCGTTAAAACCCGAATCCATAAGAAGAACAGCCAATTTTCTTCTTGCTTGAAAATTTGAGCTGTCCTCTTTGATTATATTTTGTAATTCTTCTATTTTATCAAGTTTTGACATCGTTTTTATTATATAACCGGAACATCAATAGGGTCAACCAAGATTACGTTCAAGATTTCGTCTTTTGCGATATTAACGTGTTTACCTTTTTTAATCATATCCGCAATGCTTCCGTAAACGAAGTAGCCTGCAGTTCCTAATGCTCCGCCAAATGCACTGACAGGAACTGTTACATATTTCCAACCGCTGTCATCCACGATATCTTCGCCCCATTCAATGCTGTTTTTTGTGATTTCTGCAGATTTAGCACAAGTTTGTTTCCACGCATCGCCATATCCTCTTGTCGTTGTAATTCCACCGTCATAAGTCATATCGGTTCTTCCAACAACGTTTAGTGTTAACGGTAATTGACGACCGTTTGGAGTTACAACGTGGTCAAAATTAATGTACAAAATTGCACCTTTTGACATTCTTTTAGGTTGTTGAATTGAAGTTATATCCCCTCTAATAATTGACCCTGCAGGTAAAATTACGTCATTAGCATCGTCTTCCGTTGTTTGGTCAGTCAAAAGCATTGCGGAAAAACTGTTACCTGTAGTGTTTGTTGAGGTGTTAATTCCGTTCAACATTTTTAACTGCAAATTTGTACCCGCAGGCATTCTCTTAGTTTTTGCGTTACCGTTGAAAGGTGCGGCAAGTGTGATTTGTGTTGTTATTAACATTGCAAGTATAAACGCTATAATTTTTGATTTCATGTGTACAATCCCTCTCTTTTCTTTTTTTTGAGTATTTTAGCATATTTTTTCGACTTTGTTAATACTTTTTATATTATTTCTTAATAAATTTTCAGCAAATGTCACCTTCTTGTTTTGAGCAAAAAAATAGCCTCAAAATGAGGCTAAGTTAAATTAAGAATAGCTGGAAGTATGAAAAAGATTATTTATATTATGGTAAAAATAAAACTTAATTAAATTGTCCGAGTATGCAGTGTTGCAAATAGGTCGTTCGGGTAATAAATTGTGAATTTTTGTATCTTGATTGAAAAAAAGATTGAGTTATTGTACTATAACAGTATTCATTGATAGGGTAGTGTATTAATTAATATAAGAAAGGAATATATATGGAAATTTTAGATAGAGCGGATATCGGCGTATTCGGCGGTTCAGGCTTTTATAGCTTTTTAGAAAACATTGAAGAAGTTGAAGTGGAAACACCTTACGGAAAGACAAGTGACAGCGTTTTTATCGGCAAAATCGGTAATCACAGAGTAGCGTTTATGCCAAGACATGGTCGCAAACATTCTATTCCGCCTCATCTTGTAAATTTCAGAGCAAATGTTTGGGCAATGAAACATTTGGGCTGTAAAAGAGTTATTTCACCATGTGCAGCGGGAAGTTTGCAAAAAGAAGTTAAACCGGGTGATTTTGTAATTTGTGACCAATTTGTAGATTGGACTGACGGCAGAAAAACAACTTTCTATGAAGGACCTGTGGTTCAACACCCGTCACCTGCCGATACTTATTGTCCCGAATTAAGAGAACTTGCAATTAAAACCGCTAAAGATTTAGGTATTACCGTTCACGAATCAGGCACTGTTGTTGTTATTAACGGCCCAAGATTTTCAACTAAGGCTGAATCTGCTTTCTTTACAAGACAAGGTTGGCAGGTAATCAATATGACGGCTTTCCCTGAAGCATATTTGGTTAAAGAATTGAATATGTGTCCGTTGAATATTTCTCTAATTACTGACTATGATGCGGGTTTGGTCGGTGATGTTCCGCCTGTATCACATGAAGCGGTTATTGAAGTATTTAATAACAATCTTTCTAAATTGAAATC
Source organism: Acutalibacteraceae bacterium (assembly GCA_963654845.1). Classification (GTDB taxonomy): domain Bacteria; phylum Cyanobacteriota; class Vampirovibrionia; order Gastranaerophilales; family Gastranaerophilaceae; genus Zag111. The sequence continues at coordinate 5,012 of CAVKDD010000045.1, forward strand.
TTTGTTATTTACAATGATTGAGAATATTCCTTCTGAAACTAATCATTGTGAGTGTGAAAATTCGGTAACATTGGATTTATAATTTTGAAAAAGTCATATTTTATCGCAGATTTTATATTATTTTTGAGCAGAGTAATTAACCTATATATGTACTATGTAGGTTTTGCTTGCTTGTTGTCTTGGGTTCCGAATATTAACCCTGATTATCCGTTGTTCCATTTTATTTTTGTTTCAACGGGATTTTATTTGTTACCGCAAATTTTCGGGTTTGTATTTGCACCGTTGCTTGTAATGACCGTGTGCGTTTTGATTTCACAGGGTTTGGTTAAACTTTATTTGAAATTAACAAAGGACAAAAGACCCGAGATAATTATAATGTCGCCTGAAGACTTTTTTAAAAAGTTGGAGCAGGAAAATCTGAAGAAAAACGAAGAAAAAACTGATAAGGAAGATAATAATGATAGCATTTAAAATACTTGAAGCGATAGCAAATTGCTTTTATGTCTTTTTGTTACTCATCTTTGTAAGATGTTTGTTGACTTGGTTCCCGTTTGTTAATTGGGAAAATCCGATTATAAAAGTTCTACGTCTTGCAACGGACGGGTATTTAAACTGGTTTAGAAAATTTATTCCGCCGCTTGGTCAATTTGACTTGTCGCCAATGGTTGCAGGCTTTGCGTTGATTATATTGCGTAATGTGACTTTGTATTTGGCAATATTTATAATGAGTATGTTAGGATTTCTTAGGTAGTCGGTTATGAAGATTGTAATTTATGGGGCAACGGAAATCGGTTGTTTGCTTGCTACGGAATTTTTTGAAGACCATGATATAACGGTTATTGATAAAGAAGAAAACCGTACGGAAGATTTTGACAGACTTGATATCAGTTTTATTCAGGGAAGTGCTGCTGATATAAATGTTCTAAAGGCTGCGGATATTGTTAATGCGGATGTCTTCATTGCCTGTACGGGGTATGATGAGCGAAATATTGTGGCATGTTTGACCGTTAAAAAAGTCAGCGGGATTAAAACGATTTGTTTCGTTTCAAAATCCGAGTATCAGGACGTTTTGGCATTGAATAACAATACTGATTATCTGAATGATTTTTATATTGATTATGTTATTTGGCCTGAAGAACTACTTACTCAAGAACTTTTCAGAATTGTTACGGTTGCTCACGCACTTGATGTTGAAAATTTTGCGGACGGTAAGGCAAGACTGCTTGAATATAAAGTTAAACCCGAGTCTTTGATTGTCGGAAAAATGGTGAAAGATTGCGGATTTACGAAAGATACGATTATTGTCGGAATTAAACGTGGCAGTTTGTTGTTTATTCCAAACGGCTTAACCGAGATTAACGCTGATGATAAATTGATTTTTATGGGAACTTCTCACTCGTTGGATATTTTGGCGGGTACGTTTTTCCACGAAAAAGAACAGGTTAAGACTGCGGCAATTATCGGGGGTGGAAATGTCGGATATATGCTTGCTAAAAGTCTTGAAGATTTGAAGATTAAAACAAAAATTATTGAGAAAAATTATGACCGTTGCGAGTATTTATCTCAAGAATTGACTAAAACCCTTGTTATCAACGGGGACGGAACAAATTTAAAACTTCTTGATGAAGAGGAAATCGGGGAGTCTGATGTTGTAATTTCGGTTACAAATAACGATGAGCGAAATTTGTTGTGTTCCTTGCTGGTTAAACAACTCGGTGTAAAACGTGTAATTTCTCGAGTATCAAAGGTTTTGAATATCCCGTTGTTTGAAAAAGTCGGAATTGATATTGCGGTGTCTTCAAAAACTTCAGCAATCAACGAGGTTCGCAATGATATAGATGAAACGGATGTCGATATTTTGGCACTTGTCGAACAGGGCGAAGGTGAGGTTTTGGAAATCCTTTTGAATAAAGATTTTGACGGAATGTTTATCAAAGATTTGAGATTCCCTGCTCCTGCGATTGTCGGGGTCGTTCAACGCCGCTCAAGCGTAATTATTCCAAAAGGGGATACTAAGTTAATTTCTCAAGATATTTTGATTATTTTCACGAAGGCTGAGAATGCGGACAAAGTAAAAAGTTATTTCAAGGTAATATAGATGCGTTTTAAATATATATTAAGTGCTTTAAATTTAATATTGAAAGATTTTAGCCCTGTGGTGCTTTTGCCGCTGGCGGTTGCTCTTTATTATCATGAAACCTCAATGATAAATCCGTTTTTGCTTGCGGGTTTGATTGCTATATCGGGAAGTTTGATTATCCGAAAGTTTGTAAAATTAACCTCGGAAGAAGAAAATTTGAACGATATTAAACGATCTGAAGCTTTGATGGTGGTGTCGCTATCTTGGCTGGTAATTTCTTGTATTGCAGCAATTCCTTATATTTTGTACGGAATACCTATAGAAAACTCTTTATTTGAGGCGGTTTCGGGGATTACAACAACGGGTGCGACCATTTTAACCTCGTATGATATTCCGAAATCCTTGATGTTTTGGCGTTCGTTGACCCAATGGTTGGGCGGTATGGGAATTATCGTCTTGTTTGTGGCAATTTTGCCTCAATTTGCGGTTGCGGGGCGTCAAATGTTCTTTGCAGAATCTCCCGGACCTACTGAGGATAAATTCACCCCGAGAATTAAAAACACGGCTTCTGCCTTGTGGTTTATTTATGCGGGCTTGACGGTATTGTGTGCCTTATTGTTGTGGCTTGCAGGCATGCCTGTATATGATGCGGTTTGTAACGCCTTTTCAACACTTTCTGCGGGTGGTTTTTCTCCAAATTCGCAAAGTATTTTGGGGTATCACTCAAATGCAATAAATTGGATTATTATTTGTTTTATGTTTATTGCGGGTTCGAGTTTTGTTTTGCAGTCAAAAGTTATCAAACGCAAAAATTTATCGTTGTTTTGGAAAAGTGAAGAATTTAGATTTTATGCAATCGGAATTTTGGTAATTTCGTTAGTCTTGGCACTTGTATTATTTGCTCAACACGATTATTCACCCTTCCGTGCCGTTACTGCCGCAATTTATCAAACTTTGGCACTATCGACTTCGACAGGCAGTGCGAACGAAGATTTTATAATGTGGTCATTTGATGCCAAAATTGTTTTGTATTTTGCAATGTTTTTGAGTTCCTGTTCAGGGTCTGCGGGTGGCGGTATCAAGATTACCCGTTATATAATTCTTTTCAAATTTTTAAAGAACGAATTGTATAAAATTTTGCATCCGAAAGCCGTTATGTCGATTAAAATTGACGGAAAAGTTGTTCAAAATGATGTAAT
>CAVKDD010000046.1:0-8147 GCA_963654845.1 Acutalibacteraceae bacterium
ATATTTATATTATCATTATTTTATTTATTGTATATAATTATTTTAGAGGATTTTGTATGATAAAAGTTGTAATTTTTGATTTGGACGGAACACTATTGAACACTTTGCAGGATTTGACAAACAGCACAAATTTTGCACTAAAATATTTCAATTATCCGCAAAGAACGATAGAAGAAGTCAGAAATTTTGTAGGAAACGGTGTTGCCCTGCTTATTGAACGGGCAATTCCAAACGGCAGAAATAATGAAAATTTTGACAAATGTTTGGAAATTTTTAAACAAAATTATTCCGAAAATATGAACAACAATACAAAACCTTATGACGGAATTTTGGAATTATTGGAGAATTTAAGAGAAAAAAATTATAAAATTGCGGTTGTCTCAAACAAATTTGACTTAGCGGTAAAAGATTTGTGCAAAAAATATTTTCCAAACCTGATTGATATCGCAGCAGGCGAAAACGAACAATGCGGAATCCGTAAAAAACCCGCTCCCGATACCGTAAATCAGGTATTAAAAGACTTAAATTTAGAAAACACTCAAGCGGTTTATGTCGGAGATTCGGAAGTTGATATTCAAACGGCACAAAACGCTCAAATGCCTTGTATAAGTGTTTCTTGGGGGTTTAAAACTAATGACTTTTTAGTAAAACACAATGCCGAAATTATCGTAAATTCACCGTCTGAAATTCTTACTCAAGTTGAAAAATTATCAGAATAAGTTAAATGAATTAAGTAACTCGGACAATTCTTACCGCTAATCTTTGGAGTATCCTCAAAGCAAATGGGGGAAACAAATGACTACGCAAATAAAAGAAATTCATGCAAGGCAAATTCTTGATTCGAGAGGAAATCCGACACTTGAGGTCGAAGTAAAATTATTTTCGGGGATAAGCGGAGTTGCTTCCGTTCCGTCAGGTGCTTCTCGAGGGAAATACGAAGCGGTAGAACTTCGTGACAACAATGAATGCGAATTTAACGGACGTGGCGTCAGAACGGCTATTAACAACGTTAACCAAGTTATAGCACCCGTTTTGATAAACAAAAACGTTCTGAACCAATACATGATTGACAAAACCTTGATTAAACTTGACGGCACGCCAAACAAAAGTAAACTCGGAGCAAACGCAACCTTAGGAGTTTCCATGGCATGTGCAAGAGCTGGTGCAAACTCTTACGGAATCCCGTTATTCACCTATCTTGGCGGGTTAAACGCCTGCACTTTGCCTGTTCCGATGATGAATATTCTAAACGGCGGAGTTCATGCCGGCAACAACTTGGCTTTTCAAGAATTTATGATAGCACCTGTCGGAGCAAAAAGTTTTTCCGAAGCAATAAAAATGGGGGCTGAAGTTTTTTATGCACTGAAAAATCTTTTAATCAAAAAAGGTTTGTCAACGGGAGTGGGGGATGAAGGCGGTTTTGCTCCAAATCTCAACAAAAATTCCGAAGCAATCGAGCTTATTATTGAAGCAATAAAAGAAGCAAAATATTCAACAAATGATATCAAAATTTGTCTTGATATTGCAGCAAGCGAATTTTACAACAACGGACGATATTTTTTGAATGATTTTGCCTATACGAGTGAAGAATTTGCGGACATTTTGGAAAATTTAGTGAATAAATATCCGATAATTTCGATTGAAGACGGCATGAGCCAAGACGATTGGGACGGTTGGAAATTATTAACTAAAAAAATCGGAAATCGTTGTCAACTCGTGGGTGATGACCTTTTTGTGACAAATATTTTCAGAATAAAAACGGGAATAGAAAAAAGTGCGGGAAATTCCGTTCTGATAAAACTTAACCAAATCGGAACTTTAACAGAAACCCTCGAAGCGATAAATTACTCAAAAAATAAAAATTACACAACAATAATTTCTCACCGTTCAGGCGAAACAGAAGACACCTTTATTGCAGATTTAGCGGTTGGAGTAAACAGTGGACTTATAAAAACAGGTTCACTTTCTCGCAGTGAAAGAATTGCAAAATACAACAGATTATTAAAAATTGAAGAACTTTTAGGCTCGAAAGCCTCTTATATCGGCAATTCTGCTTTTGCACCAAAGAAATAATTAATCATATTTTTCAAGTAAAAAATAATAACACATAGGAGAAAATTTATGGAAATGTTTTGTTATCAATGTGAACAAACGGCCTTTGGAAAAGGTTGTACAAAGCGTGGAGTTTGCGGGAAGACACCCGAAACCGCCAATGCTCAAGACGAATTGATAAATTCTTTAATAGAACTGGCAAACTGTAATCAAAGAAATGAAACTAACACAAAACTTTTGATTGAAGGACTTTTCGCAACAATTACAAACGTAAATTTTGACACAAATTCGATTTCGCAACTTACTAAAAAAGTAAAAGAAAATATAACTTGTGACAAAAAATTTGACATAAATTCTGTTTGGAACGGCGAAAAAACAATCAGAAGTTTGAAATCTTTAATCTTGTTCGGGTTAAAAGGTATGGCAGCGTATGCACACCACGCCAAGGTTTTGGGTTATGAAAACGAAGAGGTGAATAATTTTTTCTATCATGCACTTCAGATTGTTTCAAACGAAAATTCAGCAGATGAACTTCTAAAAACCGTATTGGAAACAGGTCGAATTAATTTAAAATGTATGGAGTTGCTTGACAAAGCAAACACGGAAACTTACGGAAATCCGATACCTACAAAAGTTTCAACAAATATTGAGCCTAAGCCGTTTATTGTCGTTTCGGGACACGATTTGAGAGATTTAGCCTTACTTTTGGAGCAAACTAAAGACAGGGGAATAAATATTTACACGCACGGCGAAATGTTGCCTGCTCACGCTTATCCCGAATTGAAAAAATACGAACATCTCAAAGGAAATTTCGGTACGGCTTGGCAAAATCAACAAAAAGAATTTATCGACCTTCCCGCTCCCGTTCTTTTTACGACAAACTGCATAATGCCGCCAAAAGAGAATTATGCGGACAGAATTTTCACAACTTCGGTTGTCGAATTTCCTGAATTAAGACATATCGGGGAAGACAAAGATTTTTCACCCGTAATAGAAAAAGCCCTTGAGCTTGGCGGTTACAAAGAACCTCACAAGATGACGGGGATAAACGGCGGAGAGGTTTTGACAACAGGTTTCGGGCATCATACGGTTTTGTCTCAGGCAAATAATATAATTCCCGCAATCAATGAAGGAAAACTTAAACATATCTTTCTGATTGGCGGTTGTGACGGAGCTCGCCCCGGTCGAAATTATTATACAAAATTTGCGGAGCTTACTCCAAAAGACAGTTTGATTTTGACACTTGCTTGCGGGAAATACAGATTTAATGATTTGAATTTGGGTGAAATCAACGGCTTGCCGAGAATTATCGATATGGGACAATGTAACGATGCTTATTCAGCCATTAAAGTTGCTTTTGAATTGTCCAAAGCGTTGAATTGCGACATAAACGATTTGCCGATTTCTTATGTACTTTCTTGGTATGAACAAAAGGCGGTTTGTGTACTTCTAACCCTTTTATCGTTAGGCATAAAAAATATTCATCTCGGACCGAGCCTGCCCGCTTTCGTATCGCCTGAGGTTTTGAATATTCTTGTCGAAAAATTCAATATCAAGCCGATTACGACCCCAGAACAGGATTTGAAAGCCTGTTTAGATAAATAAAAAATAACTTTGTGAGATTTATTGAGGTGAGAAATTCAAACCTTCTCCCAAGATAAATCTCATTTAATTTTGCGGGAAGTATTTTTCAACAGTTGTTAAGAGGTGAAATTCATGTTACAATGTGACAGTAACAGGGGATTTATACGATGTGGAGCAAATTAAAGGAGCAATTTAACCTTTTAAAATTAGAGAAAAAACGCTTGTACTTGATTGCAAGTTCAGATGATTTTAACTCTAAAGACGAGTTTTTAGATGCCATTGCTTCGGCTCTACAAGGCGGTGTGGATATTCTGCAACTTCGTGAAAAAAATATTCCTGACAGCATTATTGTTGATTTGGGGCATAAAATAAGAATTTTATGTGACGAATTTGGAGCAACTTTTATCATAAATGACAGGCTCGATATTGCTCAAATCGTTGAAGCTGACGGCGTTCATTTGGGCAGAAACGACATTTCACTCCACGAGGCAAGAGAAGTTCTCGGAGCAAATGCAATAATCGGTCAAACCGTTTCCTGTCGTGAAGAGATTTCAAAAGCGGTTGCAGAAGGTGCTGATTACCTGTCGTTAGGTCCTGTTGCTTCCGAAAACTCAAAACTTCAAAATGTCGTAAATATGGAACTTGTTTATTTGGCTAATGAAAGTTCAAAAGTTCCCGTTTTCCAATTCGGCATAATGGAGAAAAATTGCATAAACGAACTCACTTATAATGGTGCAAAAAGACTGATTGTTTCAGACGAAGTTATGCGTGCAAAATCACCTGAGCAAGCCGCAAGAAAATTTCTTTCCTTATTACCGTAAATTAAACATTTGTAGTCAAAGACGGAGCAATAGAAATAAATTGACGAACCAAATCGGTATCCCATTGAGTTCCCGCACCGTCTTTCAAAATTTGACAAGCGGTTTCAATAGGTAAACCTTTTCTGTACGGTCTATCGCTGACAAGTGCGTGGTATGCGTCCGCAATCGACACAATACGAGCCTCAAGCGGGATTTCGTTACCCTTCAGGTGTTCTGGATAGCCCTTTCCGTCAAGTCTTTCGTGGTGGTATTTAACAATAGGGATTAAATCTCTCAACGCTTCGTTTGGAGCTAAAACCTTTTCAGCACCGATTGTCGGGTGTTGCTTCATGATTTCCCATTCTTCATCCGTTAATTTACCAGGTTTTTTCAAAACACTTTCCGGAATACCGATTTTGCCCACATCGTGAAGTAACGCACCGATTTTGATACGTTCTACTTCGTGTTCAGGCAAATTAACCGTTCTTGCAAGTGCTTCCGCATATCTTGAAACAGAAGTCGAGTGACCTTTTGTATAAGGGTCTTTCGCATCAATCGCACCCGCAATCGAGGTAACCATTTCCATTAAGTGGTTATGGTTGATGATTTCTTCTTGGTTAAACTTGTGGACAAGTTCTTCTTCAAAATTGATACCGATTTGTGAGTGACGTTTTGCCAAAACTTCTGCAAAAGAATTTAGTGCAACATCGTCCCAGAAATTGAAATCTGAAGAACTTACAATGGCTGACATGCCTTCCTTGTAACCTTTTGCCTGCGAAATAAACATTGCCTGTTCCGTCAGGATAAGCAATTTTTCTTGGTCAATCGTACATTCAGGGAAGGTCGAAATTCCGACAGAAACCTTCAACGGCCCGACATCATCAACATAACAGCAAGACAAACAGTAAGTGATGTATTCTGCCAAATATTTCGCATCTTTTGTGTTTGTGTTCGGCAAAATTACCGCAATTTCGTCACCGCCGTATCTTCCCGCACAGTCATTCGTTCTGATATTTTGTTTAATCTTATCCGCAAGAGTTTTGATAACCTCATCACCTTTTGCGTGTCCGAGTTCTCTATTAATTTTTGAGATATTGTTAACATCAAACATCACAATAGACAACGGCGTGTTGGTTTGTTTTGCTTTTTCAAGTTCTTTTGCCAAAACCTCTTGGAAACCTCTGTGGTTGTACAACGAAGTCAAAGTATCCGTGTTAGCATACTTGCTTGTGCTTTCCAAAAGTTGTGCGTTGTGAATATACATGCCTGCATAATTTGAGAAAAAGTTGACGATATTCACATTGATATTAGAAATTTTTTGTCCGACAAGCATTACACCTATGCACTTGTCAACAGAAATCATAGGAACGATAACAGAATCAGTTTTGACCAAATACGGAATATTCAAATAGTCTAAACTGTCTTTATCAATGATAGTTTTGTTCTTGTAACACTCGACAATAGGATTGTTATCGTCAGATAAAAAGATTTTTGACGAATAAGTGTTTCCGCCTTGTCCGTAAACTTTCAGGTTAATACACTTTGATTTTTCGTGCAATAAACCAAATCCGACAAACGCCCATTTCAAATGACCGATGAAAACTTCACTCAATTTGCCGAACAATTCCACCATGTCTTTGTTGTCTTGGAAAGCATCCGAAACCTCTTTCACGATTTCAAAATAATTTATTCCCGAAACATTTTTAACCGTATTTGCAACATATTCGGAATTGTTTTGTCTTTGCTTTGTGCGTGAAGTGTTGAAATTGTTGATAGTCTCAACAATACTGCTAAAACTGCTTTCTTCTGCAACAGATAACGGTTTGATTAAATCATTAAGCTTTTTCTTTGTTTTAGATATTTTTTCGGATAACTTAGATTCCGTAGCGGAATTTTGCGGAACAGAAATCATCTTCAACCCCTCAATCGGACTTTTAACCTTAGGAATTGAGGTTGAATTTTTCTTTACGCTACCTTTAGCTTTATTATTTATTGTTTTCTTATTTTCAGTATTTTCCAAAAGCTTCTACACCTGTTATCCGTTCATCTCTGTATAACAATCGTGAAGATTATTTTTTGACAATTTCCCGTACAGAGTTTACATTACTATACAATTCTACACCATACCATACTCAATACGCAATACTTTAAACAGACGGGAATTCCTCAATTAGAGAATTACTCTTTTAAAATTTCTACTACACTTATAGTATAAATTATTTTTCTTGATTTTACTAGGGTTCAAAGGTGAATTATGAATATATGTAACAAAATAATTCAAAATCATAAAGTTTTTGAAAAAATTTCCGATAACAAATTTGTGATTAAAAACAAATGAATAAACTAAGGAGTGTGGCAATGTCAGAAAAAAAGATTATGGACGTAGAAGATTTGATGATTGATTATGCAGAAATGACAAGTTTCGATTTCGGTTCTTTATCAAGAGAAGAAATGGATACCTTGAATAAAATTTCAGATAATGAATATTACAAAAAGCCTATTGCGTTTAAATACGGAAACTTCAAATTGATGGATTTTTTCCATTCATTGATTACTGAAGACTAATAGCAGTTGATTTGGAGATATGTGAAATGATAGAAGATAAAGAGTTTTTTGAAAATGGCGGATTTTCACCCGAGTGGGCAACAGATGCTCCTGCGGTTGAACCCCCGCAAGTAAAAACAGAAGTGCAATTCAAGGATAGAGAAACTTTACTCGAAGAATTGCGTGACATAAAAGAGCGGATACATGAAATTCGGGCAAGAGAATGGCAACTGGCTAAAATGCTGGAATTTCACAACCACCGCTTGGCGTCAGAATAACGACTACCGGACAGAACTACACAAAAATTTTATCCCACAACAGTCTTGTTGTGGGATTTCGTTAAGCGGTTTTTCGCTGTTTTTCGGGTTCACCTATTGTTTGAAGCAGGGAATCAATAACCTTTGGCATTTGACAGATAAACGAATAATGCCCTTTTCCGATTGAACACTGCTTGCAATCACACTCCAAATCGTAACATTCCAATGCTTGTTCCGTCCAGTTTTGAGTAATAGATTCAGACATTTCCTGAACGCAAGGTTCGTATAAATCAACGTTTTCCGATACAATTCTTTCCATTCCGACTCTCCCAAATTCAGACCACTCATAAATATTTTAAATTATTGCGTGGACAAATTTATCCTTCATTTAGTGTAGATTTTAGAAGGTTAAATAAAAACTACTTTTCGCATGCTCAAAGGAGTTTTAAGCCTTTCAGAATGATGAAAGCTTTGGTAGGTTAACCAAATAGTCATTCTGAACTTGAGTCAGATTCTGAATAGGCTAAAAATCACTTTTCGTGACCTCAAAGGATTTTTTAAGCCTTTCAGAATGACGAAAAGGTGGGAATCACTCCGTTTTTCCCACCCTACAAGGGCTTGGTAGGCTCACCAAATAGTTATGCTGAACAGCACGAGCTAATGTGCCGAAAACGAAGTGAAGACACGATTAATGCGAGTGCGTAGATTCAGCATCTCTTCCATAATCCAAATAAAACAAAGTATTAGGTACATAAACCCTTGTTGCACTTTGTTATTGAAGAGACCCTGAAACCAGTTCAGGGTGACCTTTTTGTTTTATTATGGTGTTATTTTCAGAATGACGTATCACTTGGTAATCCCACCAACATGTCATTCCGGCCTACGAGCCGGAATCTGTTTCTTTTGCTGA
>CAVKDD010000047.1:0-8144 GCA_963654845.1 Acutalibacteraceae bacterium
GATTATTTCTTTGCACAAGGGGAATGCTTATGTTGAAATGAATGACATAAATATTGAACAATTCCGCTTTGAAATTCCGAGAATTTTTTAATTATTATATATAAATGTAAAGTTGAAATTACTCAAAATAGGTAAAGCTCTTCGTTTTTCGTCTATAATTTTAATAGTCTTAGATTAAGGAGAGCTCATGAAAAAATTTTTTAAGATAACGGGTATTTTTACATTATCGGTTTTATTTGTTTTATATTTGGCGTTTTTGTTTGTCTTGCCAAAACAAATTGACTTGAACAAATACAAACCAGATTTGCAAAAATTGGTCAAAGAAAATACTGATTTGACCGTTGATTTTGACAATGTGAAGGTCATTACAAGTCCGCTGCTTGAGGCAGGTGTGAAGGTTAAAAACATCAAGGTTAAATTGCCTGATGAGTCTGTTTTATTTAGTGCGGATTCTTTCAAGGGAAAAGTATTTTTACCCGAATTGTTGTGGCTGACGGTCAGGGTTTCTTGTGCTGAGGTCGAAAAACCTAATTTGAATGTCGAAATTATAAACAGTAATAAATATAAAGTTGCGAAGGTTTATGAGGATTTGGTTAATAAAAAACGTGAACAAAGACGTCTAAATCCGCCTGAAGCCTTGTCAGAACAGGAAAATCAAATTCCGTTTGATATCTCTTCAATAAAATTAATTATTCCTGCGTTAACCTTGAATAATTATAATGTTACGGTGGATGATGTGAAGGCTTCTCACAAATTGACCTTGAAGGGTGATGACATCAAACTCGGATATTACAACGGCGAAAAAGCGGCATTAAAAACTAATTCAAAATTGTTGAGTGATGACCAAACAAATATCACTGCGGATTTGGATATTAAAACTTTCTTGCCGAAATTCAATCCGCAACAACAAGACGATGACGAGGACACGGTGTTTGAACTTCCTTTTGTAAACCCTGTGACCGAGTTCAGAAATTATGACTTGAAGTCAAATATTTCATCAAAAATTAAGATTAAAAAGAGTAAAAAATCAGGCAAAATCTGGGCAAAAGGTTTTGTTAATATCGATGATACAAACGTAAAATTGTCAGGTCTGCAACTTCCTGATTCTTATTTCAGATTGAATGCTAACGGGCATGTTGCATCTCTTGACTCTAATTTGTATGTGACAGATAAAGAAAATTTGAAATTCTTAGGTAATTTCGGATTTGGACATTCTCCGTATGTTGACTGTACGTTGAAATCCACAAAAGTTCATTTTGCTAATTTGTTGAATATTGCAAGGGCGTACTTAGACACAATTCATATCAAAAATGATATTGATAATATGTCCGCAAGCGGTTATTTATACTCTAATTTTAGATTTAAAACCGATTTTGACAATATTGAATCTGACGGTAAATTTATCATTCGAGACGGAAAAATCAATGATAACAACATCGGTTTGTTGTTTAACAATATGAATGCAAATCTGTTGTTTGACGATAACAAATTAAAGGTTGAAAATACTCACTTGCTTGTAAATAATCGTCCGTTAGAGGTTTCAGGCGAAATTGACTCTAATTCAAATACAAAATTGAACGTTATGGCTGACAGAATCCCGTTGAAAGGTTTGTATTTGGCTTTTGCACCAAGAGAAATCAAACAGGCATACAAACTAAATTCGGGTGATTTGAGTTTTGATGCAAAATTGAGAGGCACGATTAAAAATACAATGGCAATCGTGAAGGCTGATTTGGCAGGATTACAGGCAACAGATGCCGCTCAAAAATTTGTTATGATAAATAAAAATGCAAGATTTGGGTTGGCTAATTCAAACGGTGAAATTAAAGGTAAATTCAAGAATGAAGGGTTTAAAATTCTTTTGCCTGATACAAAATCAGAAATTTCAGATGATTTAATTGTTGCAAATATTGATAATAAAAATATTAAGGTTGAAAATTCAACTATAAGAGTTAATAAAAATTCCAAAATTTCCTTTGTCGGTGATGTGAAAAATTACTTGACGGATGCTGACACAAAATTCACTGCTGACGGTTTGTTGAGTGCAAAAGATATTGAAAAATTCTTGGGCGAAGCCGTTGCACCTTATTTTGATTCAAAAGGAAATATTCCGGTTAAAGCAAGATTTCAGGCTCACGGACAAAAAATGAAGGTGGTATCTCAACTTCAAACCAATATGAATGATTATATTACGCCTGTAAAATTTTCCGAACTTGAAGGAAAACCTGTATTATTCCAGTTAATGGCTGAGAAAAACGGTAATATCGCAAAGGTTTACCGTTCAGGTTTGTTCTTGCGTAAAAACGGGGCGGATTTTAGAGATAAATTACACCAAAATATGATTGGAGCAAAAGAAATTGTAGGATTAAGGGCTGTTTTGATTAACCTTGATACTAATCCTTTTATCAGTTTGTTTAAATTGAATTTGCCAAGAAAATTGAACGGTTCAATTTGTTTGTTCCCTAAATCAAAATTTGTTTTGGGCGGAAATGTTTACGCTTACGGCAATTTGAATAATCCGAAAATTAACGGAAACTTTGATATCAGAGATTTGAGTATTCCTGAAATTTATACAACGGTAAGAAATATTGCAACTGATATAAACGGACAAGGCTTGAAGGTGGCAATCAGTGATGTTAATGCGAATGAGTCTGATTTTGCGGTAAAACTTCAATCTTCTTGGAAACAGATTCCTCAAATGAAATTGGCAGATGTCAAAGTTAATTCAAAATCAATAGATGTTGATAAAATTTTGAAGGTTTCTGACGCTCTAATGGCGTCTTTACCTAAAACGGAAGCTACGGGTGGTGCAAACAGCACTCCTGCAGATATTCCTGTTGAGATTATGGGCGGAAATATTAACCTTAAAAAGATTAAAACGGGAAATATTTTAGTAAATAATACAACGGGTAAAATTTCATTATATAAAAACGTATTTTATGTAAACAAACTCAAAACTTCTCCGCTTGGCGGAAAGGTTACGGGTGATGTTGCGATGAATTTAATCACAACCGAACTTAACGCAAAATTGACGGGTAAAGATTTTGATATAGATAAAATGCTTGTTGATGCGATGAATATGAAAGATACTTTGAGCGGAGAGATGAAATTTATCACTGATATTACGATGAAGGGGTATTCTGTTGAAGAACAAATGAAGACCTTAAAAGGTTTCCTAGATTTTGAAGTTCAAAACGGACAACTTGGACCTTTCGGTAAGTTTGAAAACTTCCTTATGGCTGAAAATATCAGAAATAACGCCTTCTTCTCATCGGCTATCGGTTCTGTTATCAAAAAGATAGTTACTTTTGATACTTCAAGATTTAACAAGTTGTACGGACACTTGACTTTTGCTGACGGCTTTGCGGATATTTCTCCGATAAAAAGTCAGGGCAACGTAATGTCAATGTATATTGCGGGTAAAGTCGGCTTGCTTGATAACAGTGCGGATTTGAAGGTTCGTGGAAAACTAGCTTCGGCATTTTCTGATAGTTTAGGATCTTTGGCAAATATTAACCCGATAAACTTGGTTAAAAATACTCCGGGCTTGAACATTGTTCTTGCAAAAACTTTCTCAATCTTCTGTCAGGCAGTGTCTGAAGAGGAAATGAAGGCAATTCCTGAACTAGCGGCAAATAAATCGGATGAGTATGCAACAAAATTCCAAATCGTGTTGCGTGGTGATACAAGAAAACCGTTGAAAATGATTAAATCTTTCAAATGGTTGGCTTTGAATTCCGAAATCGAATCGGCTCAGAACTTTGTAGATACAATTCCGATGCCTGAAGAGGGGGAAGAAAATCTTTCGGTTGAAGAACTTATACAAAAAAGAGCGGAAGCCGCAGCAGCAGCGAAAGAACAGGCTCAACTCCAAATTGAACAGGAAAAACAAAATAACACCTTTAAAGCAAAATTCAAAAATTTCTTCAAAAGGTCAAAAAAGGAAAAATAGCGAGAAATACCGACATTCTTTGTCGGTATTTTTTTGATACCATGTTTTTAGAAGGTTTTGAGCTAGAAAATATTATTTTTTCCTTAATTTTATAAAAAATACTTATTTTTATGCTACACTTTAAGCAATAATATCACACTTGGAGAAGGGTAATAAATTAATGATAAAACTGTTATTGAAACTATTAGGTGACCCAAACGAAAAAAAAGTTAAATCTATGATGGGCGTAATTGACCATATAAATGCGTTAGAACCTGAATTTGCAAAGTTGACGGATGCGGAATTGCAGGCAAAAACTCAGTATTTTAAAGATATTTTGGCAAAACGTCCGACTTCTAAAAACTTTAAAGAAGATTTGAAACTTGAAAAAGAAGCTCTTGACAAAATCCTGCCTGAAGCCTTTGCAACAGTCAGAGAAGCGGGTAAAAGAGTTTTGAATATGCGACACTTTGATGTTCAGTTAATCGGCGGATACTTCCTGCATAACGGACATATTGCCGAGATGAGAACAGGCGAAGGTAAAACTCTTGTAGCAACCTTGCCTGCATATTTGAACGCTTTGACAGGTAAAGGTGTTCACGTTGTTACGGTAAACGATTATTTGGCAAAACGTGACAGTGAGTGGATGGGTAAAATTTACAAATTCTTAGGTCTGACTGTCGGTGTTGTCTTGTCTAACGGTGACGGGGCAAGAGATTTGGAACTCAAAAGACAGGCTTATCGTTGCGATATTACCTATGGAACGAACAATGAGTTCGGGTTTGATTATTTGAGAGATAATATGGCAAGCAGTTTGGAAATGCTTGTTCAAAGACCGTTTAATTATGCGATTATTGATGAAGTTGACAGTATTTTGATTGATGAAGCAAGAACTCCGTTAATTATCAGCGGACGTTTGGCACAGTCTGCCGAAACTTATCAATTAATGGCTCAAATTGCACCGCAATTAACAAAAGAAGTTGATTATACGGTTGACGAAAAGAATAAAAACGTAATTCTGACGGAAGAAGGTATTGACCATGCTCAAGAACTTATCGGAATTAAGGATTTGTTTGATATTAACACTCAATATGCACACCATTTGTTGCAGGCTTTAAAGGCTAAAGAATTGTTTGTCAAAGATACCGATTACGTTGTTCGTAACGGCGAAGTCATGATTGTTGATGAATTTACGGGACGTTTAATGGAAGGACGCCGTTGGTCAGACGGTTTGCACCAAGCGGTTGAGGCTAAAGAAGGTGTTGAAATTCAAGATGAAACCCAAACTTTGGCAAGTATTACTTTCCAAAACTTGTTCAGATTGTACCCGAAATTGTCAGGTATGACAGGTACTGCAATGACGGAAGAAGCCGAATTTGGTAAGATTTATAACTTGGAAGTTACTACAATTCCGACAAACAAACCTGATATCAGAATAAATTATCCTGATGTAATTTATAAATCTGAGGCTCAGAAATTCTTGGCGGTGGTTGATGATATTATTGCTCAGCACAAATTGGGAAGACCTGTTTTGGTGGGTACAATCAGTATTGAAAAATCGGAATATGTTTCAAAATTGTTGACCGAACGAGGAATTGAACACCATGTTTTGAACGCTAAACACCACGAACGTGAAGCGTATATTATCGCACAGGCGGGACGTTTGAATGCTGTTACCATTGCAACAAATATGGCTGGTCGTGGTACAGATATTTTGCTTGGTGGTAACCCTGAATTTTTGGCAAAATCTGATTTGGATGAGCACGGAATTGATGAAAACACTCCGAATTATCAGGAATTGAAAGAAGAAGCGTTGGCAAGGGCAAGAGCGATTACCCAGTATGAACACGAAAAGGTTGTAGCTGCGGGCGGTTTGCATGTAATCGGTACAGAACGTCACGAATCACGCCGTATTGATAACCAGTTAAGAGGTCGTGCGGCACGTCAGGGAGACCCGGGTTCTACAAGATTCTTCTTGTCGTTGGAAGATAATTTGATGAGAATTTTTGGTGGTGAAAAAATTACTCAGTTGATGACGGCAATGAATGTTCCTGAAAATATGGCGATTGACCACCCGTTGATTACAAAACGAATTGAGTCCGCTCAGAAAAAAGTTGAAACTTTCCACTTTGATATGAGAAAATCGGTTCTTGAATATGACGATGTTATGAATATTCAACGTGAAAAATTCTATAGACAAAGACGTAGAGTTTTGGCGGGTGTCGGTTTGCAGGAAGATATTTATTATATGATAGAACGTGAAATCGACAGACTTTTGAGAAGCTATATTTCACCTGAACAAAAGGTCGAAGAGTACGTTTACGAGGACTTGCAAACCTTGATAAAAGAACTTCATTCGACAGTTCCGCAGTTGTCTTCGTTTGATGTTGCGGATATCCAAAATATGAGATTTGAGCCGATGTATAACAAGATTAAAGATTATGTTATTGAGGCTTATAAAACTCACGAAATCGAAATCGTTGATTTTTATAATCATGTTGTTGAGGAATACGGAATTTCGCCTGACAGACAGGAACCGTTCTCTGATAACAATGTTGTAAGACAACTTGAAAAAGATGTTTTGTTGAAGGTTGTTGACAGTAAATGGATTGACCACTTGCATAATATTGATATGTTGAGAGAAGGTATCGGACTTCGTGCTTACGGTCAAAAAGACCCGCTTATCGAGTATAAGAAGGAAGCGTATGACTTGTTTAATAAAATGATGTACGAAATTCAAAGTGAAACAGTAAAACATTTGTTTAGAACAAGGTTTGGCGTGCAGGTTGTTGACAGGTCATCTGAGGTTCAAGACGGAGATTTTACCGATATTCCGAATGACCAAGAAGGTTAAATTTTTGAAAAGTTATAAAAGGCATGCTCTAAATTTTTGGAGCATGCCTTTTTTTATGCAGAAATGTATAAAAGGCGAAAATTTTTCAAATGTAAATAAAACTTAATAAAAGTTTTGAATTAGGCAATTTTCAGGCTTTATCTGTTTTATTACTCTTGTGAAGTAGAAATAGAAAGGAAAAATATGGCATTAGGTGTAGATTTAGTACGTTCGGGCGTAAATTTGGCAGAAGATGCGGCAAGGCTTGCAAAGTGTAAAAATTCGATAAAAAGGTCTTTTGATACAACGATAGCTTTGGTTTCTCCACGACCGGGCTTTGTTGCAACTGCAAAAACAGATGCAAGAGCAATGAATGAAGCTGGATTTTTGATGGACGGATATGTTCGTAATACAAAAAATCCCGCAACAGGTATGTCGGAGCGAATTTTTTACTCGGGAGATATCGTTGAACGTGTACTTTATGATGGTGCGAAAAAGCCTGTAGGAGCAATTCATGCAAGATTTTCACCAAACGGAGATGCTTTTTATTCACAGGTTCTAAAACCTTCTGAAGACGGAAAAGTTATTGAGGTTTTGGCAAACGGAACAGAAAAACCTTCAAACTATTTTGGGGTAACTGATTTTGCCAAAGCGTTTGATATTAAAAATATTCAGGCATTTGTAAAAGATTTGTTTAAGATGTAATTAAAAGTGTGTGAAAGGCAGGTAAAAATGATTGATGGCGTAAGTGCAAATATAAATCCGATGCCGAAAGTTACAAAAGCGGATACGATAACTGTCAAAGAACCGAAAACGTATGAAAAATATGAGTACGAAGTTGAAATTGACGGCAAAAAGCAGACGGCAAAAGTTGAAAAAGCACCTGACGATACCGTGACAATTCAGTATGGCGAAGGTGACGAGGTCAAAACTCTTGTTACTGATAAAGAAGGTTTGATGAAGTTTAACCAAAAATATAAGAAACCTGATGATTTGTATTTTGCTGCACCTAAGAAGGCATGGGATAATCCTAAAGATGACGAAGCGAAATTTTATTCAAAAGCCATGAAAAGCTTAGTTTTTGCAAACCTTGCGTTGCAAAAGAAAATGGCAGAAAGCTTGGATAATTCGTTGGCAGTACAAAATCAGTTAAACCAGCAAATGCAAAACGACTTGATACAAAACCAACTTATGCAACAACAGGCTGAGCAGGCACACATGACAGCAGTCCAAACTGCTAACACAGCAATGGGAATTTAATACTTGTTGTAAATAAGATAAAAGATTTAACACCGATGTTATATTGATGAATAATGTCGGTGTTATTTTTTGCTTTTTCAATCACAAAAATTTTCTAAATTTTCAGGGTGACTTTTTTGT
>CAVKDD010000048.1:0-8101 GCA_963654845.1 Acutalibacteraceae bacterium
CTACCGCTTAGAAGGCGGTTGCTCTATCCAGCTGAGCTACCAAGGCTTAACACAAATTATTCTATCATAAAAATTTTTCTGTTCAAGTCCTATTTTAAAAACTGCTTTTTCAAAACAAAACACCCCTAAATCTTAGAGGTGTTTTGTAAAGTGTTCAATTTCTTTTAGAATTAAACTAATTCTCTTACTTTTACTGCATTTTTGTTAGCAATTTCAACCAATGATGAAACTGTTGCTATCATTGAAATTTCTGAGTTTAGTTTGTTTACGCAAGAACCGCAACCGATTGCTGAAGCACCTGCTGCAAATGCGAACGGTGCAGTTGTAGGGTTGATACCTGTTGCTGTCATAATCGGCATTTCAACGTTTCTTACCAATTCAACTGTGTTTGACAAGGTCAATTCTGCTCTGTCCATCAATGCTCTTGCACCAGTCATGTTAGATTCTGTTGTGTAGTGACCTTCTGTTTGGATTAGGTCGATGCCCATTGATTCTAATTTAACTGCCAATGCAACTTGGTCTGCTGTTGAAATTTCACCAGGGATTGTTACTGAGAAGAATACTTCTCTGTCACCCAACAAAGATTTTGTTTCTTGAACCAAAGATAAAACTTCGTTTACGTCAAAGGACATTCCTTTTTTGTACAATACGTCAAAGTTACCAAGTTCAATAGCATCTGCACCAAGGTCAACTGCTTTAACCAATTCAGACGGTACGATTGATGAAACGAACAAAGGTAAATCTGTCATTGAACGGATTTCTCTAATGATGTCTTCTCTTGCACAAATATCTACTGCTGATGCGTGTGCTGTTTCTGCTGATGATACAACTTTTTTAATGTTTTCAATATCAAAATTATCAATACCTGCAATAACCTTTACTGCACGTTTTTCTTCTAATGCTTGTTTGAATAAATCAATTCTCATAATTTTCTCCTTAATTGTAATGTCAAACGATTGTTTCCTGAATTATACATTAATATTTTAATATTTTCAAGAACTAATCCTTGAAATATTGATACGGCTATTTATTTTCACTCCCAAAATGTACTAATCTTACAATAAGAGGTTGAATGTTTATGCGAAAAATTTTGTTAGTAATGTTTATTATAAGTGCGTTTTTGGCTCCGCAAAGCCTTACTTATGCCGAGTTTTCAAAAGACGAACAAGTGGCAATTTCCGTTTACGAACGAATAAGCCCTGCGATTGTGTCGATTGAGGCTCAGTTAAAAGACGGAGTTTCTGCAGGAACGGGCTGTGTTGTGTCTGCGGACGGGCTGATTTTGACAGGTTCTCACGTTGTCGAAAATTTTACGGAAATTTCCGTTACTTTGTATAACGGACAAACCTATAAGGCTGATTTTATTGCTCAAATGGGCAAAAATAAAGATTTGGCACTGATAAAAATAAATCCGAAAAAGCCTTTGACGACCGTAACTTTTGCGGATTCCGAATCTGTCAAGGTCGGTCAAAAAGTTCTGTCTATCGGTAATCCGTTCGGGTTTTCCAATACCTTAACACAAGGGATAATTTCAAGAATTGATTACGTTAAAAATCGATTTCAAACGGATGCGGCGATTAACCCCGGATGTTCGGGTGGTCCTTTGCTAAATTCTAACGGACAGGTTATCGGGATAAGTCAGTCGATTTATAACCCTGATAATAACATTTCTAATATCGGGATAGGCTTTGCAATCCCGTCAAATGAAGCGATAAAGTTTATTTCAAAGGTTAATTACGAAAAAAGTAACGTCAATACCGCTCGACATAAATAAATCCAAAATTTGTCAAAATCTGCTTTTTTATGGTATATTCCATATATAAGGAAGGGTAAAGGTAGGCAGTTTTGATAAACTTTTTAGGATTATGCGTTCAAAATTTTGTAGAATGTTTGAAATACTTGTTTGGTGGCAATGTAAAGTTTAAAAATTTGCTGTCACAGGCTGCGGTTATCAGCTTTGATTCTTTGCCGATTTCTTTGGTAATTGCGTTTATTTCGGCGGCGGTTATTGCCATTCAGGTGTCAAAAGAATTTTTGATGACAGGTGCTGAGGCGTATATTGGCGGAACGATTGCCGTTGTTATGATTAGAGAAATTGCTCCGGGGTTTGTAGCGTTGGCGATTGGGGCGAGAGCGGGGACTGCGATTTCGGCGGAAATTGCTAATATGCAGGTAACTTCACAGGTCGATGCGATAAAAACTTTAAAAATAAGTCCTGTCGGGTATTATTTTACCCCGAGAATTTTGGCTTCAGCGATTACTGTGCCGATGGTGGTGTTGATTGCGGAGTTTGTCGGGATTGCGGGCGGAATGTTCGTGGCTTGGGCTACAATAAGCTTGAATCCTGCAAGATATATGACTTCGGCTTGGGCATGGATGGCGACTAAGGACATTTATATCAGTTTGTTGAAAGCGTGTATATTTGGGGCGTTGATTGCACTTGTTTGTGCGACAAAAGGGTATCAAACAAGAGGGGGAGCAAGAGAGGTCGGAACTTCTACGACTCAGGCGGCAATCCTTTCAACGATATATATGTTGGTGGCGGATTTCTTGGTGAATTTCGTGTTTTACATTGCGTAAGGGCGGATAGAGTGGTATTTTTTAGTAAATTTTCAAAAAAATATAAAAATGTACTTGACAATTAGTTTTGAATTGGTAATATAATAATACATCTGAAACGATTGCTCGGAGGAGTGCCAGAGCGGTTGATCGGAGCGGTCTTGAAAACCGTCGAACGTGCGAGCGTTCCGTGGGTTCGAATCCCACCTCCTCCTAATTTAAAAGCCACCTTGTAAGGTGGCTTTTTTAGTGGGTTTTGGGTATATTAATTGTGGTGCTGGTCGCTTTGCATTTTTACCCTTACTACTCTATCTATATGTAGGAAGTTTTTTGGGGTGGGAATCGCTCCGCTTTTCCCACCCTACAGCTAACGCTTTTCCCACCCTACGTTTATAAACAATTTTTTATTTATTATAGCAAATAATATTTTTACGAGTTTTATAAATGTTGTATTATTGTCAAAAGGAGATATAAATGAAGGTATTACCAATGTCGCATTCCATAAAAAGGGCAAGAACTCTAATGATGCCATTAGTTGTCACAACTGCAATGTTAGCAAGTTGCGATGTTCCAAATCGACAAAAAGCTTGTTGCTGTGGTTGCCAACAAGATAGCTTAGAAATTTCTAAAGATGTTCCAAATACACAACACTGTCCTTGTGACGAAAACCAACAGGATAGTGTAGAAATTTCCAATGATAATTTGGAAGATGTCGAAATGACTAAAGGTTTAGTAAAAAATAGAGACCCGAGAGAAATTAAAAAAAAGACAGGGCTTAATGAAAAAGAGTTTAAAGTATTGACGCAAACCGGATTAAAGATGATTAACAAAGAATTTTCTGATGAGTATGGCAAATTTTATTATAAAGGGACAAGGTATACTCCTTCAATAGGAGCTGTACTGGGTTTGGATCAATTTGATATAGAATATTCTAATGGCAATATTGATAAACCCCTTAAGTGGTTTAATAGATATAAACATTTTGAATTACAGAATAGTTTTTTAGTGCCTTATAAAACATTAAAAGTTGTACACGAAAAAAATGGAGATTTTTCTCTAATAATTAAAGAAAAAGATAAGTCAAAGATAAAAAATTATACAAAAGATGGAAATTTAAAAGAAGGAACTTATTTGCCGGAATCGTCTGATAATTAGAGATGTAGGGTGGGAAGAGCGTAAGCGGTTCCCACACTAATAAATTTCAAAGTGTTGATAATCAGTGGGCTAATGCACAATAAGGCATCCGACATTGTAAACAATGAAGGCGACAAGCCACGCAATCAGGCATTGTACAAAGATGACAAGTGCCGCATAACGTTTGCCTAATTCTCTTCTTACGGTTGCAACAGCCGCAACGCAAGGAGTGTATAACAAACAGAAGATTAAAAAGACAAAAGCCGTCAATTTAGTAAACAAGACAGGAAGTTTTGTCACCTCGCCGCCAAGCAAAACGGTTAATGTACTTACAACGCTTTCTTTTGCCATAAATCCTGTGATAAATGCGGTTGAAATTCTCCAATCAGAAATCCCGAGCGGTTTGAAGATTGGAACAATTAAATTTCCAAGCATTGCAAGCAAACTTTGTGAAGAATCGGTCACCAAATCCAATTTTGCATCAAAGGTTTGTAAGAACCAAATAATAATCGTAGCCCAAAAGATTATTGTGAAAGCCTTTGTCATAAAGCCTTTTGCTTTGTAATAAATCAGTCTGTAAACATTCTTAAATCCCGGCATTCTGTAGTTTGGCAATTCCATAACAAACGGGACGGTCTCGCCTTTAAATACAAAGAATTTCATAAAGTATGCAAAAATTATTCCAACAATTATTCCGATTAAGTACAATCCAATCATAACCAAAACTTGATTGTGTTTGAAAAATGCTGCCGTAAACAGTGCATAAATTGGCAGTTTAGCGGAGCAACTCATAAACGGGATTAAGAAAATTGTCATTTTTCTGTCACGTTCGGACGGAAGTGTTCTTGTTGACATAATCGCAGGAACCGAGCACCCGAAGCCAATCAACATCGGGACAAAACTTCTACCGGACAAACCGATTTTTCTTAACAATTTGTCCATAACAAAGGCTACTCTTGCCATATACCCGGAATCTTCCAAAATCGACAGGAAGAAAAATAAAACAACGATTATCGGCAAAAAGCTCAAAACGCTGCCAACACCTGCAAAAATACCGTCTATTATCAACGAATGTATAATCGGATTTAATCCGTAAGCCGTCAAACCGTTGTCTGCAAGTTTTGTAATATAATCAATGCCGATTTGCATTAAGTCTGACAAAAATGTTCCAAACGGTCCGAAGGTTAAATAGAAAATTAATGACATTATTAATAAGAAGGACCAAATTGCCGTATATCTTCCTGTCAAAAATCTGTCAACTTTTGCCGATAATTTATAGGCGGAAGTTTCTTCGGGTTTAAATACGAATTTGTTGCATAGTTTTTCGATAAAAGAAAATCTCATGTCCGCCATTGCAGATTCTCTGTCTAAGCAGGCTTCTTTTTCCATTTGTTCGACAATCGTTTTGCAGGCAGTTATATCGTTTTCGTTAAGCTGTAGTTCTTTAATCATCAACTCATCGCCTGTTGCCAATTTTGTTGCGGCAAATCTGACGGGTATTTCTGCATCTTTTGCGTGGTCTTCAATCAGGTGCATAAGAGCGTGGATACATCTGTGAACGGCACCTTCTTTTCCGTCATTTTCTTCGCAGAAATCAACTCTTCCCGGGTATTCGGAAAATTTTGCAACATTTATAACGTGTTCAACAAGTTCGTCAATACCTTGATTTTTTAGTGCTGAAATCGGTACGACAGGAACACCCAAAGCCGATTCCAACCCGTTGATATCAATAGTTCCGCCATTTTCGGTGACTTCGTCCATCATATTAAGTGCAATAACCATAGGAACATCAAGTTCCATAAGTTGCATTGTTAAAAGCAAATTTCGTTCAATATTTGAGGCATCGACAATATTAATAAGCCCGTCAGGTTTTTCTTTCAAAATAAAATCACGGGTAACGATTTCTTCGCTTGTGTAGGGTGAAAGTGAATAAATCCCGGGTAAATCCGTAATTGTAACGTCTTTATGACCGAGAATTGTTCCGTCTGTTCTGTCAACCGTTACTCCGGGAAAGTTTCCGACATGTTGGTTTGAGCCTGTAAGTTGGTTAAATAGGGTGGTTTTGCCGCAATTTTGGTTGCCTGCAAGTGCAAGTTTTAGGGTCTTTTTCTCTATAATTTTGTTTGATTTTCTAGTGGTATAAGTTTTTGCTTCGCCTTTTTGAGAGTGTTCGGCGGTAATGTCAAAATTATTATTGTTTTTTCTCGGGCAGTTGTGAGCCTCGTGGATATTTGAAATCCTGATGTTTGACGCATCGGATTTTCTTATCGTGAGGTCATATCCTCGAACACGAATTTCCAAAGGGTCACCAAGCGGAGCGGTTTTAATAAGAGTAACTTCAACTCCCGGAGTTAAACCCATATCTAAAATGTGAGAACGAAGAGCTTTGTCTTCGCAATCAATAGACTCAATAATTGCATCTTTTCCAATACCCAATCTGTCCAAAGTTGTCATTTTCTTTGCCTCATATAGTTCCTTGTGTATATAGTATTATACAATACACATGACATTTGGGTTAAAAGTGTGGTTAATCATTCGCAGTTGTTAGGAAGTTGAGCAGACCTTGCATGCCGAGTTTGTAACTGTCGATTTTGAAGCCCGTAATTTGTCCGACACAAATGTCTGCAAACATTGAATGATGTCTAAATTCTTCTCTTTTATAAATGTTTGAAATATGTACTTCAACGGTCGGAATTTTAACCGAGGCTAAAGCATCTCGTATTGCAATGCTTGTGTGAGTGTAAGCCCCTGCGTTCAGGATAATTCCGTCAAAATTGCCCAACGCATATTGGATTTTTTCAACAATTTCACCTTCAAAATTGCTTTGAAAAACCTCAATATTTACCCCTAATTCAAAAGAATATTCGTGGAGTTCCATTTCTAAGTCTTTGTATGACTTTGAGCCGTATTGTTCGGGTTCTCGTACTCCTAACATATTCAAATTAGGTCCGTTTATTATTAATATATTAAAATTCTTTTCCATATTTGCCATTATACACCCTCATGTCAAGTTTGTAAACTTTTGTAAAATATTAAAGCATGTTTGTAACCATGTTTTCATGCTTATAATATCATGCATGTACAAACTATCCCAAAATCTCCTCCCAAGATTATTGTTCAAGTCGCAAAGAATTGTGACTTTTTTTTTGCTTAATTTTCCCCACCGACAGACATTTGGGAAGAAACTTCGGCAACAATTCTTGAGATGTCGGGTCCGCCGACAGAAACCTCTAAGACAAGCGGAGCATAGATTAGCATTGTTTCGCGGTAGTGCATTGTTTCTATATCAATTACGTTAAATTCAATAAAATCTTCGCCCGCATACATTAGTTTTCCGTATTCACCGCCTGTAGCCCAACGAATAAACAAATATTGATTTTCGTATTCTTTCAATTTTTCTACTAATTTCATATAACCTAAAATACCTCTACATCCATATTTTTAGTGATTTTAAACCAAAAGTCAAAATTTAAGATTAAACACTAATTAAAAAACTTTCTGACAGAGCCGTCTTTGTGGTGAGAAGGCCAACCGCAAACAGTTTCAACCACTTTCAAAACGACATCACGGGGAGCATCAACCTGATGAACCATAAATTCTTGACCTGTGCTTTTTAGTTTGAAAATACATTTTTGGTTTTGTTCTGCTGGAACATACAACGATGCGATTTCGCTTTCTAAAAGTCGTTCGATTTCTTCGGTTCTGTCCTTTGCCCCTTTGATAATTTCGTGATAATTACCGCTCAGTGCGATTATACGGTTTGAAAAAATGTGTCTGCCGTCATCTCTATATAGAGTTTGGGGTTCAAAATTGCAACGGGTGGTAAAACTGATTTTTCGCCACAAAATATTGATTACTGCAACGGTTTTCAACGCATCAGTGTCAACGTAAATATTTTGAGTGGTGATACCACGAGAAGAGAAAGATTGCTTCAAATTGTCCGAAATCAATTCAAGACATTCAACCATTCTTGCAAAAATATCGTTTGAGTTGACCGTAGAATGTTGGTAATCCAAGAACTGCTTATACATGTGAGAAGAGATTAACTCGACCCTTTCTTGTATAACTATATCTTTCTTTGCAGCGGTTTCAGAATTATCAAAACTTTCAAAATTATTATGCAATTTCATTTCCTTTATCTATCATATTTTTAGAATAAACATGATTTTATGTAAAGATTATATTTTTTTTCTTTACAAAAATGAATACTTACATCGGGGTATTTGTGGGGAGTAAAATTTGAAGAAAAATTTGAAACAGATTCTGAATAACAAGAAAATTTAATGCTCATTGACATTCGCAAAAATTTTCTAAGTTTTCAGAATGACAACCCCTTTGGTAGGCTCACCAAGACGTCATTCCGGACAGCAGGAACGATAGTGAGTGCGTGATCCGGAATCTGTTACGA
>CAVKDD010000049.1:0-7846 GCA_963654845.1 Acutalibacteraceae bacterium
GATTTCATAAATTCCATAAAAGAAAACAAAGTAGAATTGCCAAAATCAACGAGTGCAAAGGATTTGATGGAATTTATTGATAATAAGCCGAAGGCTTTGTTCTCTAAATTTGCTCAACAAATGAAAAAAGTTACTTATCTTGACTCAGGATATCGTGACCCGAGAAAATTTGTAGATATTGAGGATTTGGCAAAATTCAGAAATGAATTTGAAAACTTTATAAAAGCCGCTCAAAAATCTAAAGATATTGAAAGTTTTGCAAGAAAAGCAAAATTTGCAAAAGGTTTTAATATTTTGGCAAATGTCGGAATTTCAAGTTTCTTACTTGCGGGAGTTTTGCCAAAATTACAGTACGGATTTAACAAACTCGTGACGGGTTCTTACACCGACCCGGGTTTAAAAAAGCAATAAAATTTTTCTGTAAAAATACAACAACAAGATGACCTTTTCCTACTATACAAAATGCGATTTACATGGTATTATTTACTTAGATGTAGTAGGAAATATTTTTGAACATATATGCAATGAATTTTATTTGAAAAACTGAATAAAACGAACTCGATAGGTTATATGTATCGGGCATTGCGTGTATTAAAAAATAGAAAAGGATAAGGTAATACTTTATGTCAACCATGCACTTGGCAGTATTATTGGCATTAATGGCTCTTACGGTAATGGTATTAGCCGCTATGCTGATTGTTCAAAAAAGCAAAGTCAAAAATGCTTTTGAATCCGTAAGTAAAGACAGAAAAGCCCTTGAAGAAAAAGAAAAACTTTTGTACAAGGAAGCGAAAATTAAAGCAGTTGAGGAGCTTCAAGACGATAGAGAAAAACTTAACGAAGAAGAAAGAGAAAGACGTCAAGAGCTTGCTCGTCAGGAACAAAAATTAGCAAAACGTGAAGATATGCTTGAAGATAAAATTCAGGAATATACCGAAAAAGAAATTCAAGCACAAAATAAAATGGACGAATTGCTTAATAAAGAAGACTATTTGGCAGAATTAGTCCAAAAACAAACCGAAGAGTTGGAAAGAATTTCAGGCATGTCTATTGAAGATGCAAAGAAAACTCTTTTGGAAAAATTACGCAACGATTTGGCACAGGAACAAATGATGCTTGTGCGTGAAAACGAAGCAAAAATCAAAGAAATTTCTCTTGAAAAATCAAAAGAAATTTTATCAACGGCAATGCAACGTTGCATGATTGAGCAGGTTGTAGAAACTACGGTTTCTGTAGTTGCTCTTCCGAGTGATGAAATGAAGGGTCGTATTATCGGACGTGAAGGTCGTAACATCAGAGCCTTAGAAACTTTGACAGGCGTTGATTTGATTATTGATGATACTCCTGAAGCCGTTGTATTATCAAGTTTTGACCCTGTAAGACGTGAAATTGCAAAACTTGCGTTGGAAAAACTTATCGTTGACGGTCGTATTCACCCTGTAAGAATTGAAGAAATGGTAGAAAAAGCCAGAGAAGAAATTGATAAAAAGATTTGGCAAGAAGGTGAAAATGCCGCATTGGAAATGGGCGTAATGGGGCTTAATAAAGAACTTATTAAAACCTTAGGTCGTTTGTATTACAGAACCAGTTACGGTCAAAATGTTTTGAAACATTCACTTGAAGTCGGTCACATTGCAGGCATGTTGGCTGCAGAACTCGGTGCAAACGAAAAAATTACAAAACGTGCGGGCTTGTTGCACGATATCGGTAAAGCGGTTGACCAAACTCAAGAAGGTACACACATTCAACTCGGTGTTGAACTTGCTTCAAGATACGGTGAAAGACCTGAAGTTATCCACGCTATCGAGGCTCACCACGATGATGTTGTCGCAAATACCATTGAGGCGGTTTTGGTAAAAGTTGCTGATGCGATTTCTGCAGGTCGTCCTGGTGCAAGACGTGATACTTTGGAAATTTACATTAAACGTTTGCAAAAGATTGAAGAAATCGTAAACAGTTATGAAGGTATTAAACAATCGTTTGCGGTACAGGCAGGACGTGAAGTCAGAATTATCGTACAAGCGGAAATGTTTGACGATTTGGCTTCAGGCAAGTTGGCAAGAGATGTTGCAAAACGAATTGAAAACGAACTTGATTATCCGGGACAAATCAAAGTTACGGTTGTAAGAGAGTTCAGAACAACGGAAATCGCAAGATAGGAGATAAGTTGAAGAAATAAAGAAGCCGAGTTAAAATCTTATAAATAACTTGACTTCTTTGTTTTTAGTATAAAAAGGTATTAAAAATGGAAGACGAAGCGAAAGTGATAAAAGTTATATTTTTCGGAGATGTTGTCGGTAAGCCGGGAAGGTTTGCCGTACGAGACTATTTGGCGGAAAATTCTCAAAAATATGATTTTGTTATTGCGAATATTGAAAACGCCTCTCACGGCTTCGGGCTGACCGAAAAGAATTACAATGACTTCAAAACTTATGGCGTAAATTGCATGACTTGCGGTAACCATATTTGGGATAAAAAAGATATTTATACATACATTGATTCTGCTGATTGTTTGCTAAGACCTATCAATTACCCGAAAGGTACTCGTGGGGTAGGTAGCAGAATTTTTGATATGGGAAGTTTTAAAATCGGTGTGATAAATGTTCTCGGCAGAGTTTTTATGAACTTGGTGGATTCCCCTTGGGAACTTGTCAAAGAGAAAATTCAACGAATTAAAGAAATTACACCGATAATTGTTATTGATTTGCACGCTGAAGCGACAGCGGAAAAGATTTGTTTTGGCAGATTTTGTTCTGAGTTGGGTGCAAGTGCCTTGTGGGGAACGCACACTCATGTTCAAACTGCTGATGATTGTATTATGAACGGCAAAATGGCATATATTTCCGATGCGGGATTTTGCGGAGCTTCTGACGGGGTTATCGGAATGGATTATCAAACCTCATTGAAC
This sequence comes from Acutalibacteraceae bacterium, assembly GCA_963654845.1. Lineage (GTDB taxonomy): Bacteria > Cyanobacteriota > Vampirovibrionia > Gastranaerophilales > Gastranaerophilaceae > Zag111. The sequence continues at coordinate 2,909 of CAVKDD010000049.1, forward strand.
AGGTTTTTGACAAGTATTCCCGAACGTTACGAGGTAGCTCCGGGCGAAATCACTCAGGTTAATGCCGTTGAGGTTGTGATTGACACCGTAACAGGTAATGCAATCGGTATTAAAAGAATTAATTGTAGTAATAATAAAATAAAAGAGGAAAAGGTAAGTGAAAAAGAGAACTGATTTACATATTCATACTTATTTTTCAGACGGTGTCTTTTCGCCTGAAAAAATAGTGGATACCGCTATTGACGTTGGTCTTGATGCTATTGCAATTACTGACCACGACAATATTTTGGCTTATGATGTGGCACAAAATTATATCAAAGAAAAAAATCTTTCTGACAAAATCGAAATTATACGAGGAATTGAAATTAATACCCTTTACAAAAATCACGAAGTCCATATTTTAGGCTATTTTATGGATACGACAAATTCTGATTTTGTGGAATTGTTGAAGGTTCAACAGGCTGCCAGAATTAAACAAACTAAAGAAATCATTAAACTTTTGGCACAAAAAGAAGGTATTAAAATTAAGTTTGAAGACGTTAAAAAACTTGTAGCAGAAGGCGGAAGTATCGGACGTCCGCACATTGCAAAAGCGATTACAAATGCGGGCGGAACTAACAATATTATGGATGCTTACGCAAAATATATCCACGATGATTCACCTGTTTATGTACAAAGAAAGACTGTTTCTCCGTTTGATGCTGTCGAGATTTTGTATGATGCGGGCGGAATCCCCGTTATTGCACACCCTCACGATTTAGAAATCGCAGAACCGTTGATTAAGGAACTTATGAATTACGGTTTGAGAGGAATTGAGGCTTATCACAGAAAACACTCACCTGCTTGCGTTGAATACTTCTCAACAATGGCGGAAAATCTTGGCTTGATTGTGACGGGCGGGTCAGATTTTCATACCCCGAATATTATGAACGGTCAAATCATTTTGGGTAAAAACTTTATCCCTGAGTGGGTTTATGAAAAACTTGTGGCAGAGAAAAAACGTATAGATATGGCGTAAAGGATTATTTTATGAAAAAACATTTTTGGCGAATTGAGTATTCCATAACATTATTTGTCGTTTTTGCGATAATTTTAATGTTTATTCCTACTAAATTTATTGCAACAAAAGATGCTACATATATTTCTATGTGGAATGAAACCATTAACAAAATGGAATATATTTTCTCGGCAATGAATGCACATTCGGATTCCGATATTTTGAAAGGCTTAAAAAACGCAAAAGACGATGCTCAACGTGAACAGTTGATGATGATTTTGGTTAAGCCTTATTTGAGAATTACGGAAGACAATCTTTTGCAAAAAAAATCTTATCAACCTAAATATTTGAACGGTAAAGTCGTCAAAGACGGGGACAGATACTATTTTGACAAACTTTATTTGACAAAAAACAATAAGGTTGTCGGATTAAAAGATATTAAAGACGAAGACGTTTTTCACCCTGTATTTTTGATGATGTTTGACATGAATGGTGTGAAAGGTCCTAACGTATGGGGCAAAGATATTTTCGGGTTAAATATCTTTATTGATGGTAATATTGCACCGATTGGTTCGGGTTGGAGCATTAACGAATTGAAATCCGATTGTTCGGAAGACGGTACGGGCGTTGGTTGTTCGCATTATTATCGTATAGGCGGAGAAATCAATGAGTAATATCAAAAAAGTTTGCGTATTTGCTTCGTCCAGTGATTTTTTAGCTCCCGTGTATTATGACGAGGCTAAAGAATTGGGCAAATTGCTCGGTCAAAACGACTACGATATTGTTTATGGCGGAAGTACGCTCGGAATGATGTGGGCTTGTGCCGAACAAGTTAAACTTAATGGCGGAAAAATCTTTGGTGTAATGCCCCAAAGACTTGTTGATATGGGCTGTCGGACGGATAATTGTGATGAATTTGTTTTGGCACAAGGTATGCGTGACAGAAAAGATACAATGGACAAAATGTCTGATGCCGTAATTGCTTTGGCTGGCGGTTTTGGTACGTTGGAAGAATTGTCGGAAATGATTGTTCAAAAACAGTTGGGGTACAATAAAAAGCCGATTGTAATTTTAAATACTGACGGCTTTTATGATAATTTACTCAGATTTTTTGATACCGTAATTTCTGAAAATTTCGCAAATAAGGCTTCGGCAAATCTGTTTTACGTTGCCGCAACTCCGTTTGATGCGGTTGAATACATCAAAAATTACGTTGAACCGCAAAATGTTCCTTCAAAACATGAAATTTATTCAAGATAAGGAGTAAATTGTGGAACGGATTAAAGGCTTTTTATTGCAAGAGTTTTCGGGGTGGGGAAGGTTCGAGAGAATAATTTTTCCTTTAGAAATCTTGTTTATTTTAATTCTTTCCATAACTTTAAAAGACAATCCCGTTGCGATAATTTCAGCGGTTTTTGGGATAAGTTACACAATATTGGCGGGAAAAGGTAAGATTTCGTGCTACTTTTTCGGACTTGCGGGAACTCTTTGTTATTCGTATATTTCTTATAAAAATTCTCTGTTTGGAAATTTGGCTCTTTATATGTGCTATTATTTGCCGATGCAGGTTTATGGGATTTTTAAATGGAAAGAACACTTGAATAAAAATACTTGTTCGGTTGAAAAAACTAAGTTGTCGGGAAGGGAAAATTTGGCGTATTTTTCTTGTGCGATTTTGCTGACCGTAATTTGCTATTTTGTGTTGGTAAAATTACACGATAAAAACCCGTTGTGCGATTCGATAACGTCAGTTTTTTCCGTTTTGGGTCTGTTATTTACCGTTAAAAGAAGTATTGAACAATGGTATGTTTGGGCTGTTGTGAACGGTTTGTCCGTTATTATGTGGGTGCAGGCTTATTTGAACGGCTTTAATTGCTTGGCAACCGTTTTGATGTGGTTGACGTATTTTATTCTGTCGTTTTATTTCTATTTTGCGTGGAAAAAAGAGATTTTCAATTCATTAAAAAATAATTAAAAATATCAACTTTTTGTAAGTTTTATATTATCATTAGAATAGGAGATACGATAATATGAAATATAAAGATTATTATGAAACGTTGGGTGTAAAAAGAGATGCAACCGAAGCTGATATTAAATCGGCTTACAGAAAACTTGCAAGAAAATATCACCCTGATGTAAATAAAACAAAAGAAGCGGAAGAAAAATTTAAAGAAATAAACGAAGCCTATGAAGTTCTTGGCGATAAACAAAAACGTCAAAGATATGACAGTTTGGGTGCAAATTGGCAAGGCGGAGCAGATTATACACCACCTCCGGGATTTGAAAACTTCAATTTTGGCGGTGGTGGCGGAAACTACCAACAATTTAACTTCAACGGTCAGGATATGGGCGGATTTTCGGATTTCTTCAGCTCTTTATTCGGCGATATGATGGGTGGCGGAGCAACAGGCGGAGCTCGTGGTTTTTCAAACTTTGATTTTGGAAATATGGGTGCAGGTCAGGGTTTTTCTAATGCAGGATATACTTCCCGCCGCAGAACTTCAGCAAAACCGCCGAAAAGTGAAGATTTAGACGTTACTAAAAATTTGAACGTTACGGCGAATGATTTGTTCTCAGATGCACCGATTACAGTGAAATTTAGTGATATGAGGAAATGTACAGCTTGCCCGAAAGACGGTAGCTATTGTACTGCTTGCGGCGGAACGGGAATTGTTAATGAGCAAAAATCCTTGAAAGTAAAATTACCGAAAGAGGTTAAGGTCGGTCAAAAAATCAGATTAAAAGGCGAAGGTCGAGCAGATGCTTATGGTCAAAAAGGCGATTTGTATTTGATAATTACCCCGGTTGACGGAGAGTACCAAATTTCAGGCTGTGATTTGACAAAAGATGTCGAAATTACACCACCTGAGGCTGTTTTAGGTTGTAGTAAAGAAATTAAAACTTTGCATGGTGCAATTACCATAAAAATACCTAAAATGACTTCAAGCGGGAAATGTTTAAGATTGAAAAATCTCGGATTGCCTAAGAAATCAGGTGGCTACGGTAACTTGAATGCAAGAGTAAAAATCGTTTTGCCTGACAAAATGTCACAAAAACAAATTGACTTGTACAAGCAAATCCTTGCGAGTTCGTAAATTTATGCTAGAATAGTCACAAATGATAGGAGAAAACGATATGCTCAAAATCAATACCGAACACCTGCAAAGATGTATTGCAACACTTGAAAAATCTTATGAAATGTTGCAAAATTCTCAAGAAGGAACGATAGACTACGAGTTGTATCGTAACTCTTTGGTGAAAGGTTTTGAGATGACTTTGGAGCAAAGCGGAAAATTGCTTAGGAAAGTCCTTAATCCTTACTTATCATCTAAAAGAGCGGTTGATGCTTTATCTTTCAAAGACCTTTTTCGAGAGGCTCACAAACATTCCCTAATTTCGGAGGAAGAGGTTGAAAGGTGGTTAAAATACCGTGATAATCGCAATAATACCGCACATGACTATGGGCAGGCTTTTGCGGAAGAAACTCTCACTTTGGTTAAGGATTTTTTGGTTGATGTCAAAAATCTAAAAAAGGTTATCGATAATGCTTAATATAAAACCAAAACATTTAGAGGAACTTAAAGTAATTTTTGAAAACTATTGTCCGAAGGCGGAAATTTGGGCTTACGGAAGTCGAGTAAAAAATGATTGCCATTCCGGTAGTGATTTGGATTTGGTTGTGAAGAGTTTTAATGATGAAAAGAAACATCTTTATGAACTTCGTCAACTTTTGAATGATAGCAATATCCCATTTTTGATAGATATCAATGAGTTTGACAAATTACCTCAAGCGTTTCAGGACGAAATTTTGAAAGAATATGTGAAAGTTTTTTAAAATTTTAATCAATTATTAAAAATCTTTATAAATTGTTACAATAGGTGCAAACGTAGTAGTAGTAGTAGTAGTAGTAGTAGTAGTAGTAGTAGTAGTAGTAGTAGTA
>CAVKDD010000050.1:0-7833 GCA_963654845.1 Acutalibacteraceae bacterium
AGGTTATACATCAATATAAATAGAGAAAGGGCTATTATGATAAACATTGTAATAGGGGCGGGGTTTAGCGGAGCAACTATCGCAAATCTTATCGCAGACAAACTTAACGAAAAAGTTATAATAATTGATAAAAAAGACCATATTGCAGGTAACAGTTATGATTATCGTGACGAAAACGGCATTATGATTCACAAATACGGTTCGCATATTTTCCACACAAACAATGAAAAAGTTTGGGCTTTTCTAAAAAACTTCACCGATTTTAACACCTATATGCACTCGGTTGTCGGTATTTTAGACGGAATTGAGGCTCAAATACCGTTCAATTTTCACACACTTTATCAGGTTTTCCCGACAACAATGGCAAAAAGAATGGAAACTAAACTTTTGGATGCGTTTCCTTATAACACCAAAGTTCCGATTTTGGAATTTCAAAAACAAGATGATGACGATTTGAAATATCTTGCAAATTACGTTTACGAAAAAATCTTTCTAAACTATACCACCAAACAATGGGGCGTTTCACCAAAAGATGTGGATGGTGCGGTTACGGCAAGAGTTCCGGTTTATTTATCGCTTGATGACAGATATTTTCAGGACAAATATCAGGGAATCCCGTTAGAAGGCTATTCCGCAGTTGTTGAAAAAATGCTTGCTCATAAAAATATTGAAATTATCTTGAACACTGATTTTGAAACCTTCAAAAAACAAAACTCAAATATTTTAGATAGCGAAAATACAAGGATTTTCTACACGGGTTCTATTGACGAATTTTTCAACTACAAATACGGTCAATTACCATACAGAAGCGTTCATTTCAAAATGGAAACTTATAACAGGGAATTTTATCAATCCCACGCCTGCATAAATTATCCGAATAATTACGATTTCACAAGAATTCACGAATACAAACATTATTTGAACGACAAATCAGAAAAAACCGTTATTGCTAAAGAATACTCGGAATTTTTTGAACTCGGCAAAAACGAAAGATACTACCCGATTGCAAGCCCTGAAAATGCCGCATTATACGAAAAATACTTAAACGAGGCTAAAGAATTAAATAATGTATATTTCTTGGGCAGATTAGGGGATTACAAATATTACAATATGGATTTGGCGATTGCAAGAGCCATTGAACTGTTTGAAAGTTTAAACTAACACGAAAAATAAACAAAAAAAAGAAGACTTTTCCTAATTCGGAGAAGCCTTCTTTTTAATATTTTTAATGATTTACTATGCGTTAGTATTTAAAAATTTACCGATACTTACTTCAACAGCATCAGCCGGAGTACCGTGTGAAATTGCATAGCTTTTTTCAAGTTCTGCAAGTTGCGGACGAAGGTCTGTAACTAATTTTGCCGCATTTTTATAAACTTTATCAGCACCTAAATATTCATGAATTTTATCAGGAACCGCATCTGCAACATTTTTAAGTCCTTTTGTCATCATTGCTTCTCTACCCGTAATAAAAGATACGCTATTCATCATTTTTATTGTCCTTTCGTTTTTGTCATCTGATTACATCACCTATAATACCCGTGAAGGAATTAATTTGCCAATTACCCGAGTGGGGGATTAACATTTGTTAACATTGGTAAAAAGAAGAAAAATATTACTCTCAAAAAATGTTGTTTATGATACTATATAAATATAGTGTATTCGTACGTTTGAGGAGATAATAATGATTACAGTAAAAGACGTTGAACATGTTGCTAAATTAGCAAGATTAGAATTAACAGAAGACGAAAAAGTTTTATATACAAAACAACTTGGCGATGTTTTGAAATACGTTGACCAAATGAATGAAGTTGATACATCTAATGTTAAACCGATGACTCAAGTTATTGATTTTGTAAACGTTACAAGAGAAGATGTACCTGTTCAGGAAATTTCAAAAGAAGCGTTGATGTCTAACGCTCCTGACGAAGAAAACGGCTTTTTCAAAGTGCCTAAAATCAATTAGTTTAAAATTTGGGAAAATTTATTATGACAAAATATATATTTGTAACAGGCGGTGTTGTAAGTTCGCTCGGTAAAGGGATTATTGCAGCGTCATTAGGAAGATTACTGCGTTCAAGAGATTATTCGGTAATAATTCAAAAATTTGACCCGTATATAAATGTTGACCCCGGAACAATGAGTCCTTTTCAACACGGAGAAGTTTTTGTAACCGATGACGGAGCCGAAACAGACTTGGATTTAGGTCACTACGAACGTTTCACCGATACAAGTTTTGGCAAAGTGAACAACGTTACCTCCGGTAAAATTTACCAAGAGGTAATAAACAAAGAACGCCGTGGCGATTATTTGGGTGCTACGGTTCAGGTGATTCCGCATATTACAAATGAAATTAAAACAAAAATTGTCGAAGCAACAAAACAATTCAACCCTGATTTTCATATTATTGAAATCGGCGGAACTATCGGCGATATTGAGAGTTTGCCGTTTATTGAAGCTATCAGACAATTCAAATCGGAAATCGGTATAGGTAATGCGATTTCGGTACATTGCACGCTATTGCCGTATTTGCCGACCTCAGGCGAATTAAAAACAAAACCTTCTCAACACAGCGTTAATGTTTTGAGAAGTTACGGTATCCAGCCTGAAGTTTTGGTTTGCAGAACTTCTAAACCTATTCCGAAAACAGAACGTGAAAAACTTGCTCTGTTTTGTTCCGTTCCTAAAGAGGCGGTTATTGAATGTCGTGATATGAAAACGATTTATGAAGTTCCGTTGGCTTTGGAAACTCAAAATATGTGTTCCGTTGTTCTAAAAATGTTGCAAATGGAAGAGAGAACACCAAACCTGACCGCTTGGGAAAATTTAATAAAAAGAATTAAAAATCCTGAAAGAACGCTCAGAATTGCGATTGCTGGTAAATATACAAAATTGTCGGATGCGTATATTTCCGTTGTGGAATCATTAAAACACGCAGGATATGCAAATTCTTCCGCTATCGAAATCAAATGGATAAACTCGGAAGACTGCGTGGATTACGCTCAATGCAAAAAACAACTCAGCGAGGTTAATGCGGTAGTTGTTCCGGGCGGATTTGGAGTTCGAGGAATTGAAGGCAAATTGAACGTTATCAAATACGCAAGAGAAAATAATTTGCCGTTTTTGGGCTTGTGCTTGGGTATGCAATGTGCGGTTATTGAATACGCAAGAAATGTTGTCGGTCTAAAAGGTGCTAATTCTAAAGAATTTGACGAAAATCCGACACATCCCGTAATAGACATTATGCTTGAACAAAAGAATGTCAAAGGTTACGGCGGAACAATGCGACTTGGAGCATACGATTGCAAACTTAAAGAAGGTTCTGTTGCTCAAAAAGCGTACGGTACGTTGACAATTTCGGAACGTCACAGACACAGATACGAAGTTAACAACGAATATATCGAGCAAATCTCAAATGCAGGCTTGGTATTTTCAGGAATGTCGCCTGACGGAATGCTTGCCGAAATCGTGGAATTACCGAAACTTGACTGGTTTGTTGCGTGTCAATTCCACCCAGAATTTAAGTCAAGACCTGACAGACCGCACCCGTTATTCAACGGACTGGTGGAAGCGGCAATCAAACAAAATAAACAATTTAATAAATAAAAGTAAAATCTATACAATATGTAGAAAAGGGGTAGTTAATGAATGATGAATTTGAAATGAAAAGATTCACCACGCTGAATTTTTTGAATTTTGCATTAGGATTTTTAGGTTTACAATTTGCTTGGCAAATGAGAATTGCCTTGGCTGAACCCGTAACCCTAAGTCTTGGTGCATCTCCGTTATTATACAGTTTAATTTGGCTTGCAGGACCGTTTTCGGGAATGGTTGTTCAGCCGATTGTCGGAGTTTTGAGCGATAATACAAAATCTCGTTTCGGACGCCGCAGACCGTACTTATTGGCAGGTGCTTTGATTACAGCAATCGCACTTTGGTTATTCCCAAATTCTGCGGGAATTTCAGACCTTATCGGTAAAACTTTCCATATTGCAATGCCTGCTTGGGGCGGTTTGCTTGTTGCGGCAATTATGATTTGGATTATTGATGCGTGTATCAACATTGCACAAGGACCTTACCGTTCTTTAATTCCTGATGTTGTATTACCTGAACAACACGCTCAGGCGAACTCTTACATCAGCCTTGCTATCGGACTGGGTTCAGTTATTGCAATGGCAGTAGCACCGTTTTTGAAATTTGCGTTCAATTACCAAATGGCAACACAAGCACAATTTATTATGGCAGGTTTGGCGTTTGCACTTGCTATGACTTGGACTTGTTTAACAATTAAAGAAAAAAGTTCACTAAAATCTGATACTGCTTCAGAAAAATCAGAAGGTCAAAAACAATCTTTTTGGGAATCTTTAAAGGATTTCTTCCTATTATCACCTGAAGTTAAGAAAATTTGCACAATGCAATTTTTCACTTGGATTGGTATGATGTGCTTACTGATTTACTTCACGGCGTTTGCAATCCACACGGTTTACGGAATACCTGATGATACAAAGATTTTGGTTGAACAATCACTAAAAGATGCCGCACAGAATTATGCACTAATCGGTTTGGCGATATTTAATTTGGTTTGTTTCCTAATCGCAGTTCCTATCGGAACTTTGGCTAACAAATTCGGAAACAGAAAAGTTCATATTATCTCGTTATTATCAATGATTGTTGCATATTTAGGGCTAGCCTTATTCAAAGACAACAGAACCGCAGTATTACTGTTTATGGCACTATCGGGTATCGGTTGGTCAAGCGTTTGTGCTTTGCCTTTTGCAATGTTGTCAAAATACATCAAACCGGGAACTGAAGGTTCTGTTATGGGGATATTTAACATCTTCATCGCAGGTCCGCAAGTATTTGTATGCACACTTGTCGGCTGGTTAATTAACGCATCGGCAATAAACGGCGGAATTAACCACCATTACGAATATTCCTTCTTTATCGGGGCAGCGTGCTTATTGCTTGCAACACTTGTAACAATGTCAATTAAGGAATAAAAACAAACTAACAAAAAAACTTAATAACTATGAATTTATAGCGGCAGAAAATAATCTGTCGCTATTTTTTTGTAACGAAAAAGTTACAAACTAGCAAAAGGTTCAAAAAAAATGTTTTAAAACAAATACAAAAGTTAGGGAAAAGTTAGTATAGGAAAGGACGTGTAGATTATGTTAGATGTAAATGGTATGGGTTGTACAACAGGTTGTTTTGCTCCTGAACGCAGAACGTCTCCTGTTCCGAAAATTATTCAAGAAGCGGCAGACAAAATTAAAGCCCAACGAGCAATGGTAGAATTGCAAGAAATTAACGAAATCAAACAAAAGCCGAAAGAAGAACGAACTTTTAACGAACGTGTAAAACTTGCGGCATATCAAATGGATAAAATGATGGCAGTAATCAACGACATGCCTGACCCTAAAATTTATGTAGCGTAATGACTCAATAATTTTTGTTCTAATCAACTCTCGAGGAAAATTGTCAAACAACAAAAAGGACAGCCTTATTTAAAAGACTGTCCCTTTTTATTATTCAAAATTATAAGAATTATAATTTTTCAGCAACCATCAATGTAGTTTCAGCCAATCTTGTAGAATAACCACATTCGTTATCATACCAAGAAATAACTTTAACCATATTGTCGCCCATAACTCTTGTTAACAAAGAGTCAACAGTTGAAGATTGGTGAGAACCGATGTAGTCAGTTGAAACTAACGGTTCATCTGAGTAGCACAAAACGTGACCATCAGCAGCTTCTTTCAAAGCAGCGTTAACTTCTTCAACAGTAACTTTCTTTTCAGTTTCAAATACAACGTCAACTAATGAAACGTCAGGAGTAGGAACTCTCATTGCGAAACCGTCAAGTTTTCCTTTCAATTCAGGAAGAACCAAAGCTACAGCTTTAGCAGCACCTGTTTTTGTAGGAACGATGTTCAAAGCACCAGCTCTAGCACGACGAGGGTCTTTGTGACCTGCATCCAAAATTCTTTGGTCGCCTGTGTATGAGTGAACTGTTGTCATCAAACCTTTAACAATACCAAATTTGTCGTTGATTGCTTTTGCTACAGGAGCCAAGCAGTTAGTTGTACAAGATGCCATAGAAATTACATCGTGTTTTGCAGGATCATATTCTTTTTCGTTAACGCCCAAAACGATAGTTTTGTCTTCGTTAGAAGCAGGAGCTGAGATGATAACTTTTTTAGCACCTGCATCAATGTGAGCGTGAGCTTTTGTTGCATCTGTGAAGAAACCTGTTGATTCAACAACAACTTCAACACCTAAATCTTTCCAAGGTAATTGAGCAGGATCTTTTTCAGCGAAGAATTTGATTTTTTTACCGTTAACGATAATACCTTCTTCATAAGCTTCAACAGTACCGTCAAATCTACCCATAACTGAATCATATTTGAAGATTCTAGCAGCATCTTCAGGTTTTAGACCAGGGTCATTGATTGCTACATAATTAATTTTGTCAAAAATACCTTCTTTGATAGCGGCTCTCAAAGTGTTACGGCCGATTCTACCAAATCCGTTAATTGCTACGTTTACCATAAGTTTTACTCCTTCTTATTGTGTAACATTTACTAACTATAACATGCAGATAGTAACATTAACAAAAAAACTAATCAAGTGGTTATAGTCGTGCGAATAATTAAGAAAATGTTAATATTTTGAAAATTTTTACACACAAAAAGCCTTTACATTTATTAAAATAATAGCAAAAATCCACCTGTTCAGACATTTATTCAAATATGAGAAATATCACCTTACCTCAAGTAAGATTGCCTTACCAAACCGTCAAAGGTTCACTCCAACAAAGACAAGACAAATCCGCACAACTTGTCCACAAATTTTATCGTGAAATCAAAGGACGATTTAAACATGGTGAAATTTCACTGAAAGAAATTCAAAAATGTGTAGATGAAAATTTACCCCAAAACATAAATGTTATTGTTAAAAATCTTGTTCAAGAAGCTGAGGAGGCGGATTTGCTGGGGTATAGCACATTAAACTATAATTCCGCATCAAAAATCAACTCAATTTCACTGGAATTACTCACTGCGGAAAACAAAATTTCACTTAGAGATTTGCCTTCTCTAATGCACGAATTTACTCACATAACAGACCAATTATACAATCCGAAAATCTTGGCAAGATGTCAAAATATGACGGAAAAAGACTTGTACATAAAAGATTATGACAATTTGTATGAGAATTTCATTTACAATCTTGAAGAACCTGAAAGTAAAAAAGAGAAAGAATACATCTTGAAACGTCTTGAACAGGTGATTAAAGGATTTTTGAAAAAGATTCCAAATCCGCAAGATAAAATCAGTTATCTGCAAGACAGTCGATACTGCACAATGCTTGAAATCAACGGCTACCATTCTCAGCGAAAATTTGCAAAGAATTTGGCAAAACAACACGTCAATGTTGATGAAATCGATTTGATGAACGAAAACAAAAACTATATGTTCTCAGAAAAACTTGAACTTTTGAACAAATTGTTAAAAGAAGTTATTACAAAAGAACGAATAAAACACCGTGCGAAAATCAACAGAGAAGCAAAAAAGAAGTTGAACTCCTCAAAAGAAATTCAACCTCAATAATTATTTATTAGTTAGAAAACATTGCAAATGTTTTTTCAATACTCTTAGAAATCAGTTGTTTTACGGTTTCGTATTCTGTTGTTAAAGAAGAAATTTCAGCATCTAACTGTTTTGTTTGAATATCGATTTTATCTTCTTTATAGGTTAATTCTGCTTTCTTAGCGGTAAATTCAGCCTCAGCTCTTGCTATGGCATCATCATCCGACACCTCAGTCATATAACC
>CAVKDD010000051.1:0-7757 GCA_963654845.1 Acutalibacteraceae bacterium
GGACTGTTGGATGACCTGTCAGATTCGTCTGTTTTGAGTTCCAAAGTCTTTTTTGAGAACTACTCAAAATAAACTAAACTAAAAACGCTTGAACAAATACTGGTTCAAGCGTTTTTTCTAATGAGTTTTTCGTTTTACTATTTATTGAATAACTTTAGCTTTGTCTTCTTCGGTTACGTTTTTAATAGTAAGATTTACTCTGCCTTTGTCGTCAATTTTGATAACCTTAACGATTACTTCCTGACCGATAGTCAAGTGAGGTTCAATAGTTTCAATTCTTTCGTTGCAAACTTGAGAAATGTGAACCATACCGTCTTTACCGCCGCCTAATTCAACAAAAGCACCGATAGGTATAATTCTTACTACTTTACCTTTGATAACCATTCCGACTTCAGGTTTGAAAGTAAGGTCTTTAATCATTTTGATTGCAATTTTAGCACCTTCTTGGTCGTTAGAAGTGATTGTAACAACACCTGTGTCTTGGATATCAATTTCAGCACCTGAAGCATCAATGATTGCACGGATTTGTTTTCCGCCCGGTCCGATAACTGTTCCGATATCATCTACAGGAATAGTCATTGTTGTAATGCTTGGTGCGTAAGGTGACATTTCACCCGGTTCAGAAATTGCTTCTCTCATTTTTGACAAGATGTGCAATCTGCCTTCTTTTGCTTGACCTAAAGCACGTCTTAAGGTTTCGTTAGCAATACCTTTAGCCTTCATATCCATTTGAAGAGCGGTGATACCTGTGTCGTTACCTGTAACTTTGAAGTCCATATCGCCAAGGAAGTCTTCAATACCTTGAATATCAGTTAATACAACAGGTTCTTTGCCTTCTTCGGTAATCATACCCATTGCAACGCCGCCAATCATACATTTAACCGGAACACCTGCGTTCATCAAAGCCATAGAAGAACCGCAAGTTGAAGCCATTGAGGTTGAACCGTTTGATTCTAATACGTCAGATGTAACACGGATGGTGTAGCCGAATTCTTCTTGTGAAGGCAATGCAGGAATGTTGGCTCTTTCTGCCAAGTTTCCGTGACCTACTTCACGTCTTCCGGGTCCTCTTAAAGGTTTAACTTCACCAACTGAGAAGCCTGGGAAGATGTATTTGTGCATGTAAGTTTTTTCTGTTTCAGGGTCAACACCGTCAAGTTCTTGTTTCATTGAAGGACCTGCAAGTGTTGCAACTGATAATACTTGAGTTTGACCTCTTGTAAATACTGCTGAACCGTGAGCTCTAGGTAGAACACCAACTTCGCACCAAATAGGACGAACTTCGTTAGGTTTTCTTCCGTCTGCTCTTACGCCTTCATCCAAAATCATTGCTCTCATGATTTTCTTTTCAGCGGCTTTAAATTCTTCCGCTACAAAGTCAATACCTGTTTCTTCAATGATTTGTTTGATGTAGTGGTCGTCAGGTAAAGTATCAACTTTTTCTTTAACAAGTTTTTTAGCTTCTTCCAATTTTTCTTGACGATATGCTCTGTCGAAATTGTGATAAGCATCAAAAATCATATCGTGAGCAGTTTCGTTAATTATATTTTTCAATTCTGTTGTGTCGTAAGGGTTAACAAATTCTTGTTTTGTAACTCCGCATTCGGCAGCGAAAGCAACTTGAGCTTCGCATTGTTTTTTGATTTCGCCTTGAGCAAATTCAACGGCTGCCATAATGTCGTCTTCTGTTACGAATTTACAACCTGCTTCTACCATGATTACAGAATCGTGAGTACCTGCAACAACGATGTCCAAGTCAGAAGCTTTTGCTTGTTGGTGAGTAGGGTTAGCAATCAAGTTGCCTTCCGCATCTCTTGATACTCTAACAGCACCGATAGGTCCTTCAAACGGAGCACCTGACAACATCAAAGCACAAGATGCACCTAACATTGCCAAAGTATCAGGTTGATTTTCTTGGTCGTAGCTGAATAATTGAGCAACGATTTGAATATCATTTCTGTAACCTTTCGGGAACAAAGGTCTTATAGGTCTGTCAATCAATCTTGAAATAAGAATTGCTTTGTCTCCGGCTTTACCTTCAGAACGGTTGTAACCACCCGGGATTCTACCGATTGATGACATTCTTTCTTCATAATCAATAAGCAATGGGAAAAAGTCAATACCTACTCTTGGTTCTTTTGATACACAGCAGTGAACAAATAACATAGTGTCTCCGCATCTTACCGTAACTGAACCGTTTGCGGATTGAGCGTATTTCCCTGTTTCAACTGTGACGGTTTTTCCGCCGATTTCCAACTGGAAACTTTTTGTTTCAGGTTTCATAAACTACCTTTTCTTTCTGCGTTCTAACTAACGCCTTTAAGTTATACACTTCCATTTATGATTTTATTATACTCCAAACATAAAAAACTAAATGTTGCAATTTGTTCAAATTATTAAGTAAATTTTTGTGTAAACACTTTACATATCAGTGTCTGTGTGAAATAATATCTGTGTAATTGTAACATTTTGTTAATGGTATCTTTTAATATTAGCAAAAAAATATTTTCTCAGGGTTTAAACCGAAGGAAAATATTAGAAAGTAGTGAGGCGTTCAAATGTTATCTATTCAACCAGTTAGTGTAACTTCTCCCAAAGTAAGAAATGTTCAGTTCGGTAACCGTAATGCTTTTACGGTAGAAACTCCCGAAGATGAAGCATATAGCGAGAAGACAAAATTTTACGAAAAACAAAAACAAGAATTTGAAAATATTGTAAATGATGAAAGAACTCCCGAAATATTAAAGAAAATGGGTAAGGCTTTCAAAGTCGTTTCAGAAGCTTTGTTTAACGGTTGGTTAGTAGCATGGGGTGCTTCAAAAGGTGCTAAGTTTGTTAAATCTTCCGTTGCAAGCGGAATGAACGGCAAAATGGCAACCGAAGCAAAATCTTTGATTAAACCTCTAATCAGCGGATTTAGCAAGGCTGCAGGTGCTATCGCAGGCGGTGTGGCAACAGTTGCAAAACACGTTAAGGCATCAAATGCTTATACAAATTTTGCCGAAAAAGCAACAAAATTTGCAGAAAAAATGGATAATCATAAATACGGTCAATATTTGATGTCAGGTTTGAGATTAATCGGTAAAGGTGCTAAAGCGGTATTTAACTTTATCGCAAAACCTTTTGAAAAACTTGCCGAAAAAATCAAAGGTGCTGATTTTAATACCGCTTATGACAGGGCTGCAAAAGCAACTTCAACTACATTAGGTGTCGGAGCAGGTGCCGCATCTGCTTATGATGAGGCGGTTCATCCTGAAACTCAAAAAATGCACGATGAAGTTGATGACGACAATGTTAATAAAGATAAAAAAGAATTTGATGATGAAGTTCAAAGACATTTAGATGAACTTGATGGGGAGGACGAATAATGACATCTCCTTTAGCAATATCATTTACGGGAGAACCGGTTAGAACTCCCGAACAAAGACAAAAAAGACAAGAGCAGGTAGCCTCAGGTGTCGGCGGTGCTGCAGGTGTAACAGCGGCAACAAGATTTGCGGGCAAAAGAGCCTTGAAAAACGAAGCAAGGGCTGATATGCTTGCCGAAATGTATGCTCAAGTCGGTCGTACAATGAACAACGTAAACGAAGGCACTCAGGTTACGAGCGGAATGTGGCATGCTTTCAAAGCAAATATGACAAAATATACAAGAAGTGTTGAAACCTTGATGTTGAAAATGAAGGATGCGAAATTTATCGGACCGATTATCAAAAGCCCGATTACCGCAAAATTCTCAGCCTTAGCAGGTGGTGCGTTAGCGTTCTTTGTACTTGTTACGGGTATCAATAAAGCCGCAAGGTCAGGTGCTTTGGCGGTTGACGATTTGAAAAACAAATATAGCGAATACAGAGACGCCGCTTAAAATTTTAACAAGTTTGATATTTGAAAAAAGTCGTGCTAGCATTATGCTATGCATGACTTTTTAATTAAAGAAATTCATAACTCCGATATGAAACAAGAACTTTTAAATATCGGGTTTGATAAGGGATATTCAAGATTTGCGACAAGCAAATACAATTATGTGAACTTAAAAATATTTGATTTGTCTGTTCCTCAGGCAAATATATTGAAGCAATCCGCCTTATCCGTTGGTGCCGATTGTGCAACGCATAGAGAAGTGATAACGGGAAAAGCGGAACTTACTGCATGTATCTTGGGCGGAAGTTTATCTCAGATTGATAAAATTGCAAAAAAAATCAAAGGGCAACCTTTCGGGTTGAAGGATTTATCTGAACAATTATTAAATTTTATCTCAAAAAAAGAAAAACCTTCAAAAACTAAACTTATGGGGGTTTTGAACCTTACGGAGAATTCTTTTTCCGATGGCGGTTTGTATTATGAATACGAAGATGCGATTAAACATCTCAAAAGATTGATAAAAGACGGGGCTGATATTATTGATATCGGTGCCGAATCTACCAAACCGTATTCTGAACCTGTTGCAGTTGAGGAACAGTTGGACAAACTTTTACCAATTCTGAAGTATGTTGAAGAAAAGAAAATCAAAACCCCTATCAGTATCGATACAAGAAGTTCAAAAGTTGCAAGAATTTGTATTCAATACGGTGCAAAGATTATCAATGATGTTTCGGGATTTGATTATGATGAGCAAATGGTTGACGTTATCGCCCAAAATGGTCATGTGAAAATTATTATTCAGCACAGTTTGGGAACGCCTGAGAATATGCAGGAAAATCCGACTTATTCAAATTTGACGGATGAAATTTACTGTTCATTATATAACAAGGTTCAGTTAGCCTTATCAAGAGGTATTAAGAAAGAAAATATAATAATTGATCCCGGAATCGGATTTGGCAAAACTCGAAAGGATAATTTTGAAATCTTACATCGTTGGCAAGAGTTGAAAGGTATCGGTTGTCCTGTTTTGATTGGTGTGTCAAGGAAAAGTTTACTGAATATGCCAAAAGCTACAAACGAGGAAAAAGATATTTATACACTTGCATTAGACAGTATTTTGATTAGTCAAAAGGTGGATTATTTGCGAGTGCATAATGTAAAACTTCACAAAAATTTCCTTGATATGTATAACTAACCGAGTTTGAGGATTTACTAAGTCGAATTTTTCAAAAATATTGGAATTATGCGTAATACTTTAATTTCAATATTGATAATCGGGCTTATTTTAGGGGTTCTTATCGGTGTGTTTCAACTGCTTAATCACACATATATAAAGGCGGAATTTAAAAATGCCGACCCGATGCCACCGAGAATGGACGTGTTTTATAAAGGATATAAACTCGGAACAACCCGCAAAATCAGGATTTCTGACGATTTCAAAACTACTTATCTTTATATTACTCTCAATCAACGAGGGTTACATTTGCCAAAGAATATATCTGCCGAGGTTAAACAATATGACAAGGACACAAAATATGTCGCCTTGATTTATCCGAGTGCTCCGAGTTTGCGATTTATCAAAACCGGGGATATTATTAAGGGAAAATCGACCTTGTCGCTAAACGGGATTTCAGACTTAAATCAGGCTCATATTGACAGCCTTGCCGACCGTGGGGTGGATTTATTGTCTTCCGCAAAAGGAACGACAGAATCTTTGACTGCTATGTTTGATATTGTGACCGATATTCTTGAAGAAAACAGGTCAAATATTTATTCAATAACTTTGAATTTACGCAACAGTATGGAAAATTTGAACAAAACTACTTACCGTATGCAAAGTCTTTCGGGCAAACTTGATGATGAAATTACACGGGGGACAATTCGTACAAACAGTAAAAATATTGAGCAGTTGACGGGAAATTTTGCCAAAAGTTCCGATAAAATTTATTTGTTTACGGGAACTTTGGGTAAATCGGGCGATAATGTCAATGTCCTTGTAAATAACGCAAATTCACTTGTTGATGTTTTGAAACTTACGGTTTGCAACGTTAACGACATTATTATTGCCTTCAAAGAAACTTTGCGTAAAAAGTTCGGCGGAGCAAGGGTTTTGTTTAAACAACCCGTTCCGTAAGTTAAAAATTTAGCCAAATACTCGTTTTTGAACTTCAAGTGCGGTTTTTGTCGTTGCTAAGCCTGCTTGGGAACTTTCTTTAAGAGTCGGAGACATCAAGGCTCCCGTTTGTTCCATTGCATCAACAACTTCATCAATCGGAATTTGAGATTTAATATCTGCAAGTGCAAGTTCTGCCGCCGTAACCGAATGAACCGCCATAAACGGATTTCTCTTAACACAAGGAACTTCCACTAAACCTGCCACAGGGTCACAGGTTAAACCTAAAATATTTTTTAGAGCAAGTGCCGCAGCATTAAGAATTTGGCTGACGTTTCCGCCTTGAAGCTGACAAATTGCCGCCGCACTCATCGCAGCAGCTGCACCGCATTCTGCCTGACAACCTCCGACTGCACCCGCTAAAGACACTTTCGCCGCAATAATTCTGCCGACTTCGCCTGCTGTAATCAGTGCATTAATTTGTTCTCTTTCAGAGTGGTCAAAATCTTCACTCACCGCAACCAATGCTGACGGAACGATTCCGCAAGAGCCTGCGGTCGGGCATGCTACGATTTTACCCAT
The DNA here is from genome assembly GCA_963654845.1 of Acutalibacteraceae bacterium. Taxonomy (GTDB): domain Bacteria; phylum Cyanobacteriota; class Vampirovibrionia; order Gastranaerophilales; family Gastranaerophilaceae; genus Zag111. The sequence continues at coordinate 6,554 of CAVKDD010000051.1, forward strand.
TCTGATGTTTTCTTCACTTGTTGCAAGTGCGTATTCTAAAATCTTTTGAAAGGTTGAACCGAAAATAGCACGTTCTTTGCGGTATCTTTTTTGTAATCTGTCACAATCCTGTCCGCACATCTCACTCATTGACAATTCTTTGCTTGCCATGCCTGTTTGGATGGCTTCTTTCATTGCATAAAGGCTTTTTGCCGCAAAATTTCTAACTTGTTCCACTGAGATTTCGCCGTCTTTTGCCATATTTTCCTGTGCAATTTCGTAAATCTTTTTATCTTTTGAAATACATTCTTCGTGTAATTGTTCAAATGTGTTTATTTTGTTCATAGTCTTAGTTTTCCAATTTTTCAATATAACTTACAAAGTAAACCTCGGGAATTGCTTGGATTTTTTCCACAATTTCGTTTGTAATGTTCCCGTCAATACTTATTATCATTGAGGCTTCTTTGCCCTTTTCATCCCTGTCACAGTTTAGCGAGGCAATATTTTTATTGTTCATTTGCAAAATAGTCGATACCTGCGAAATCATGCCCGGCATGTCTTTATATACCAATAAAAGCGTATTGTATTTGCCCGTGAGTTTTACGTTAAAATCATTAATTTGCCTGATTGCGATTTCCCCCGCACCAACGGATTCGCCTGCGATAAACATTTTTGATTTACCGAAAAAGGTTATTTCAGCGGCATTTGGGTGTTGTTTGAAATTATCACTGTATAAAAACTCATATTCAACATTTTTTGCCAAATCCGAGTCAAAAATGTCTTTTATTCGTCTGTCGTCAACACCTAATCCTAAAACGCCCGCAAGTAAGCCTTTTTCTGTTCCGTGACCTTTGCCTGTGTGAGCGTAGGAATTGTACAATTTAAAAGTGACTTTTTTGAAGTCGTTTTTGTAAATGTTTCTCGCCAAAAGCCCGAGTCTTACCGCTCCTGCCGTGTGTGAGCTGGACGGACCTATCATAATCGGCGAAATTATATCAAATAATGTAGTTTTTTTCATTAGTAATTTTCTCTGTTCAGATTTTGTTCAATACGTTCTCTTATTGCTTTTGAATTTTCAATATCTTTTATCTTGGTTTCTACAAGTTCTTGTTTTGTTTTGATTTCTCGTTGTTCGTCAAACGGATTTTTTGTTGATTTGTTATTAAAACAGGTAAAATAAATTGCTGTAATAACAATTATTACGATTAGTAATTCAACTATCCCG
>CAVKDD010000052.1:0-7743 GCA_963654845.1 Acutalibacteraceae bacterium
CTCCAAGGCTGACTACTTTTTCGTCTGACATATAAATTCTCCTTTTACAAGTTTATTGTAACTTAAATTTATGAAATTTGCCATATTTTTATTATTAAATTATAATTAGTTTAACATCAACTTAACATTAATTAAAGAGAGGGTTAAATGAAAAAAGTAATTTCAATCGCAAGCATTCTGTTTGTTGCAGTAATTTCAACGGCATGTATTAACAACTTGGCGGTACAGGATTTAAACAACAAAGCCAAAGCTTACGCAGAAAAAGGAGATTACACGCAAGCCATTGAGCGTCTAAAATCAGGAATTGACTTAGACCCGTCAATATTTGAAACTCATTACAACCTCGCAGTCGTTTATACACAAGCCGAAGACTACATCAATGCAATCAACGAGTATAAAACCGTCATCAAGATGAAACCTGATTATGCCGATTCTTATTACGCACTAGGCACGGCAGAAAATAATTTGGCGATTGAAATCAAAAAAGGTCACGTCAGAATGAACGACAACGGCACATTAGAACCTGCTCAAGTTTCAGACAACGAAGAAACATCAGAATTGACAGAGGCTGAAAACTCTTTAATTAACGAACTTTATGAATCCGCAATCGAAAATTACAAAAAATATCTTGAATTAAAACCGAAAGCGGAAGACAAAAAAGAAGTAAAAGAAGACATCGCAAGAATTAATGGTTATCTAAACCCTGAACCAAACGGAGAGCAACCGACAGAATAATGCTTATCTTGAACGCTCCGAACCCGATTGCCTTCAATTTGTTTAATATTCCAATTTATTGGTACGGAATTTTTATGGCAAGTGCGATATTTGTCGCAATTCTTCTTGCTAACTTGTTTTTCAACAAAACAAATCCTGAAATTTCTAAAGACAAAATCCTTGAATATTCGCCATATATAATATTTTCAGGGATATTTGGAGCAAGATTGTACTATTGCCTGCTCAATTTGCATTATTATCTGTTAAGACCTTTAGAAATTTTTAACGTGCGACAAGGCGGTTTGTCCATACACGGGGCAATATTAGGCGGAATTTTATGTCTGATTTGTCTTTCTAAACGTACAAAAACACCGCTTTTTAAGTACCTTGATGCAATTTCCGCAACAACAATTCTAGGGCAAGCAATAGGACGTTGGGGCAACTATTTCAACTCAGAAGCCTACGGCTTACCCGTAAAATCTCAAACTTGGGGACTATTTATCCCTGAAAGTCAACGATTGAAAGAGTTTGCGGATATCAGCCTTTATCACCCGACTTTCTTATACGAAAGCCTTTTGGATTTGGCAGGTTTCGGAATTTTGACCTTCCTTTACTTCAAATTCCACAAGATAAACGGCTTCACCTTCTTTGCATACCTGACAATTTACTCAATAATAAGATTTTTCATCGAACAAATCCGTGTTGACAGTGCCTTGAATATCGGAAGTGTCCCAATCGCAATAATAATGTCAATTACACTGTTTTTGGTCGGCATTTTGGGACTCGGCTCAATTACAAGTCAATATCTGCGTAACAGAAAATAATGTTACAAAAACTTCACATTTCAGCCGTTTGTGAAATTTCACAATTTTAAATGTTTTTATATAAGAGTGAAGTTTAATAAGGAGATTTGAAAATGCCTGAGATTAGTTTTTGTTTATTTGATATGAAATATTTGTTTAAATTATTTCCAAAGAAAAACGAAGAATTGAACGATAATTTGAAAGATTTTGAAAATAAATTTGAAGGCGAAATGGCTGAAAATCGGGCTCGGTTATTTGAAGATTACACCTACAACGGAGAATTTCAACAAGCATAAAGTTTGGTCGCCCGATTGCAAAGCAATCGGGCGACTTTAGATTTTTTAACTAAACTTTTTGGAAAACGAAAATATATTCGTGAGTAAAGATACTAAATCCGCCTGCTAATGCACGATATCGCCACAAATTAGCGGTTCTGCCTTTGCCACGTTCGTTACCTTGAATATCTTTTACGATTGTCGATTTCAGTTTGAAACCGAGTTTACGCATTCTATCCATACATTCAAAACCAAGCGGTTGAACTTCGGAATTTTTATAACTGTCACCGATAATCAAGCAGGCAAATCTGCCTTTTTCAAGCAAATCATAGCCGTTTTTCGCAACTTTTTCAAATAAGTCATAAAATTCTTCCGTTGAAGCACAGTTAGACAAATCTTCTTTTCTGTCCGAAAACTTGATAATATCGTCATAAGGCGGGTGGAGCATTAAAAATTGTGCTTTTTCTTCGCCCATAATTTCCAAACGCCCCTTAACCTTGTCAACCGCAACTTCTGAAGCTGAATCAGCACATATTATATTCACATCGGTTACGAGTTGCTTTGGAGTAAATTTTTCGGAAACGCTTTCGGCAAGCTCGGGTTTTAATTCAACACCGATACAACGGCGGTTCATATTTATTGCTTCAATACCCGAAGTTCCCGAACCGAAAAACAAATCCAATACTACATCATTTTTCTTTGTGTAGCGTTCATACATTTGTTGAGCGATTTGCGGAATATAATTTCCGTGATATTCGTTAGAATGTCCATGAGCCTTCAATCTTGTAGGGAATTGCCACAAAGTACCCGTCAAAATGTGTGCGTAATCCTTCCATTTTTTAAGGTTAATATCGCTGTATTTCGTGGTTTTCACATCAGGTTTTTGAACTACCTGCAAGTCTGCTCGTTTTTTAGGTTTAACTTTTAAATTTGATAAAACTTTTACTGCCAAAATTTCCTCCGCCAATCGCAAATATAAATTTGCCTTTTACAATTTTTATACAAATCTATCGTATAAAATTGTTTCAAATTTGTAATCAAACGTTTAGATGATTTTGTGTTTGATGTAGATTGAAACTAGGATTTATGGGAAGAATTAAACAATTATCAAAACATTTAATAAACCAAATCGCAGCAGGCGAAGTCATTGAAAGACCGGCCTCCGTAGTAAAAGAATTGACCGAAAATTCAATAGATGCGGGAGCAACGAGAGTAAGTGTCGAAATTTCTAACGAATGCCGTGATATTAGGGTGGCTGACAACGGATGCGGGATTTACCCCGATGATATTTTATTGGCTTTTTCAAAGCATGCCACAAGCAAAATTACGGAAGATGAAGACCTTTTTGACATCAAAACGCTTGGATTTCGTGGAGAAGCTCTTGCAAGTATAATTTCAATCTCAAAACTTACCTGCACGACAAGAACAAAAGATTTTGATACGGGTACTAAGGTAAAATGCGAAAATTCTGAGGTTACACAGGTGGAAACAGGCTGTGCGGTCGGAACAATTATGGATGTAAAAGATTTGTTTTATAACGTTCCCGTCAGATTGAAATTCTTGAAAAATCAAAATACAGAATTTTCTTATATTCAAGAAATCGTCCAATCCATTGCCTTGTCACACCCTGAGGTTTCCATAGAACTCAAAAAATACGGTAAAACCGTTCTTAAAACAACAGGTCAAAACAACCTTACACAAACGATTAAAGAGGTTTTCTCGTCAGATGTGACAAACAATTTGAAAGAGGTTTGCAAAACCGATATCCTTTCGGGCTTGAAGATTTACGGATTTGTCAGCACACCGAATTTCACACGTTCAAGCAAGAAAAATTACCACATTTATATAAATTCAAGAACCGTGAAATGTCCGATTTTCCAAAAGTCAATAGATATGGTGTATAAACACTTGACGGCAAGCAACAAATACCCGTTTGTCGTTCTGAATTTGGAAATTCCGCCACACGATGTCGATGTGAATGTTCACCCGACAAAAAAAGAAGTTCGCTACAAAAACCCTAACCAAATCTTTAATTTTATTTATAGTGCAGTGGAAGCAGGACTTGCCAATCACGTTGAAAAACCGCAACCGCAACAAAGTTTTTATTCTGCCCAAACGGAAGACGAAGAACCGCAAAGTGTCGTAAGACCGCTGTATTCTTCTCCTGCTGGCAGTTTTGAAGATAATAACGAGTTTTATGTGGATAAAAACACCGATACCATGTATGTTTCCGAGGATAAATTTCAAACCTTTGAAACTCCGCAACAACCGCAGGTAACGCAAAACACGATATTTACACAGGTTCAACAAACAACACCCGAACCGACAGACAATATTATCGGGCAATATCACGACACTTACATTTTGATTGACACGGAAGAGGGTTTGGAAATCGTTGACCAACACATTGCGGAAGAACGCTATATTTATGAAAAACTCAAATCCGAGAAAAATATAATTTCGCAAATGCTTTTTGTGTCCGATGTTATTACGCTTTCGGCAGAAGATGCGGCAATTATTAAAGAAAACTTGGATAAATTTGAAAAATTCGGCTACGGCTTGGAATTTTTGGACGAAACTAACGTAATTTTCCGAAAAGTTCCGCAATTACTTGCAAAAGTCAATCCAAAAGACATTATTGCAGACATTTTGCAAAATATTGAAGGGGATATCGACAATTTGGAAGAGAAAATTTTAATAACAACCTCTTGCAAAGCCGCCGTCAAAGCCAATACAAAACTTTCAATTTGGCAAATGCAAGATATCATAAAAAAATGGCGAACCACAAAAATGCCGTACACTTGCCCGCACGGCAGACCGATTTCTAAAATAATTCCGCATAAAGAACTTGCAGGATTTTTCCAAAGAAGCAAATAATAACAAATATTAAATTTATTATATAAGTTTGATATAAGATTATTGACAAAAGTTAAAACAATTACTACAATAATAACAGGAGTGTGTAGTATGGATATTAAAGCGAAACAGGACTTAATCACAAGGAATTACAACCACATTTATGCTCACGAAATGGCTCACAAGAATGCGGGCGGAAGCTTTGCAGGCGGAATCACGATTGAGCGAAATTCTGACGGAATCCCTGTTTCGGGTCATGTTCCGATAAAAATGCCTGTGCTAGACAGAAGAAATCCGCAAGCAACAATAGACCACGCAGACACGGTAATCAGAGCCGCACTTGCTCCGTTTGACCCGTCAGGTCAGGATTTTAGAGTTGCAAACCAAGCTTCTCAAATAAAAATGCAGGCTCTTGCGTTCAAATCAAAACATCAGGGCAACAAATTAGACGTTAATGCGTAAACTTCATTATTCACTCCATTAGTTACATATATTACGAAATATTCAAATATGTGTAATGTTTGATTTTTTGTATATAATGTAATTATAGAAATAAAATAGGAGGTATAATGGAAAATATCATATCAGGCAGTATGCCAAATAACGGGCCGCATGTAAACCCTACCTGCATTAAAGTTGTAGGCGTAGGCGGCGGTGGCGGAAATGCCGTAAACAGAATGATGAACGCTAAACTTGCAGGCGTTGAATTTTGGCTTATGAACACTGACTTACAAGTTCTAAGTTGCAGCAGTATTCAAAATAAAATTCAACTCGGAGCAACGACAACAAAAGGTTTAGGTGCGGGCGGAGATCCTTCAACAGGTGAAAAAGCCGCTATCGAAAACAAAGATGATATTATGAAAGCCCTTGAAGGTGCCGATATGGTATTCGTTACCGCAGGTATGGGCGGCGGAACAGGAACGGGTGCTGCTCCTGTTGTTGCTCAAATTGCTAAAGATTTAGGCATTTTGACAATCGCTTTCGTTACAAAACCTTTCAGCTGGGAAGGCAAAAAGAGAATGGCTCAAGCTGAAGCAGGTATCGAAAAACTTAAAAAATACGTTGATGCAATTCTTATTGTACCAAACGACAAATTACTTCAAGTTGTTGAACGTCAAATCGGTATTAATAAAGCCTTCTGTATTACGGATGAGGTTCTATACAGAGGTATTCAAGGTATTTCAGATACAATCACAATTCCTGGTATGATTAACATTGACTTTGCCGATGTTAGAAAGGTTATCAAAGATTCAGGTACAGCGTTGATGGGTATCGGTCGTGCTCAAGGCGAAGGCAGAGCAATCAAAGCGGCTGAAATGGCTATCAATTCTCAACTTTTGGAATCTTCAATCGACGGTGCTAAGGGTATTATCGTTAATATCACAGGTAGTTCAAATCTTACCTTGTATGAAATCAATGATGCTACAAACATTATCAATAACGTTGTAAAAGAAGATGCTGAAGTTATCATCGGTACTGCGATTAACGAAGCCTTCCAAAACGAAGTTCAAATTACCGTAATTGCAACAGGTTTTGCGGAAAAATCACAAGCAACAACCGCAACTCCGCAACTTTCGGCGGCTGAGTATTTTCAAGGCAGAAACACCTCGACTACTAACTCAACACTCGGAACAAACTTTGGTACTTCAACAACAACTCAAAACAGTCCATTGTCAGGATTTCCAAAATTCTCATCAGTGAACTTAGACATTCCTGATTTCTTGAAAAAAGACTAGGTTGTTGAGAAAATAAAATTAAAGACAAAAGAGGAAGTCAAATGACTTCCTCTTTTATTCTCAAAAAATTTTATCTGTTTGTTTGAGCCGCCTTCATTCTATAATTAATTGTGTCACCTCGTTCAGCATCATGCCATGCCTGTTGCAGATACTTTTTGTCTAAGCCTTTTTGACTTTTTACAACTTGATTGTAATACGGTTTATATGCTTTAATTGCGGCTTTTTGTTTACTTCTTGGCAAATCAGTCAACCCTGAAATAAATCGATAAACATTACGTCTTTTTAATTCAGAAGAAGGTGTAATTCGTCTGGTGTTGCAAAGAGCCGTTGCATAATGTCCGTCAGCAAGGTTCTTTTTGATATTTTTCGTATATTTATTTGCGTATGGACTCAAAAATCCGTCCCAAATACCTTTATTATAAGCATTGTCCATAATTGCAGCCTTAACTGAAGCAGGAGCCTTTCTATAATTGCTTGTTCCGACATAAGAAGCAACCATAGCTTCGTGTTTCAAAATATCCTCAGCCAAAAGTTCACAAGCCTTTGAATATGAAATATTTATTTTATTTTTCAAACTCAAACGTTTACCGTCAACTTTTCCCGTATGCCCAAACCCGATTGTCGGCATTCCAAAGCCATCGTCATAAGTTCTCAAATCAGGTTTTCCGGGGTGTTTCGGACTAACTTCGGTTACTGTTAACAAATCATTCAAATAGTTTTTAGAAATTCCCGTAATCTTTGCAACATCATTTAGATTTTTTACAGAACCTTTTTTAACCGTATAACGGGCAGGAATTGTGATTTTTGTACCCGCCTTCAATTTTGAATCAATAATAGCCAAGTTATTTTTTCTGAATTTTACGGTATAATCACGACCCTTCTTTAATTGCGGGTTTGCAGCAACTATTTGATAAGTATCTAATTCATATTTTCTCGCCAAATCGACAAGACTATCGCCTTTTTTAACAGTGTAAGAAAACGCCTTGTGAGTAACGATATTTTTGTTATTAAACAAAGTATTTGATGAATGTGAAACAGATGAAGACGATTTTGTTTCTTGAGTTTTAGTGGTCGAAGAAACCTTGTCTGCGGCTTGGAAACTCATCACACCGCTTGTCTTTTCGTTACCGCTTGAAACATAAACCGAAAGTTTATTTTCTTCAGTAAATTTTTTCGGATTTAATATTTTATACCCCTTAGCCAAAAATTCTGAAATATCTTTGACAAATCCGCCTTTGCTAAATTTGTTCATCGCAGAAGCCATATCAGCCTTGCTAAAGGTCAATTTGCCGGTGCCTTCGTTAGTGTTATTTGCCATTGCCTTGAAAGTTGCAAATTGATAATTAGTCATTTTAACAC
>CAVKDD010000053.1:0-7694 GCA_963654845.1 Acutalibacteraceae bacterium
CTTATATACCTTATTTTTACTATAATATTTCAAAACAGATTTTATCCAGTTTCCGAATTTATCTCGTAAACTGGATAATTTTGTAAATTTATCACCGCATAGATATTGTGTTTGAATAGTTAATCGCTTGCCGTTCTCTAAATGTATCGTATCAACAGTCTTATGTGAGTTCATGCTCGTTTTAATAATTTTTTGGTTATATTTCATACCAAAAGTAGGCGGTGGGGAAGGCTCATGATGTGGCATATTGAGAATTGTAGCATAATCACTAGGTGGTATTACAATCTCATTAACTCGCATAAGTTCTTCCCCTCTCACTTACACTTTTATTATAAACTATGAGAATGTAACTTGCAACTTGTTATTAACCTTGTCCATTTCTGCCTGAACTTCTGCTAAGAAATTATTTCGCCAATCTTCACTATTTAATTGTTCCACTGTTGCAGTGGATAATTGAGTATTTGCTTGCCCTTCAACCGCAAAAGTTTCGTTAATCATATTTTGACCAAACTGTGCAATTCCTGCAAGTTGTAGTTTAGATACTTGCTGAACATACGGCTCACCGCTCACTGTGTAAAATTTCCAGTTTGCGGTTGCAGTATCAGACATCAAAGCAAGACTTGCCACTGTATTAGTAATTGAAGTTTGGTTGGTTTCAAAAACAAGCATATCATTGATTATTACACCGCCGTAGGCTTTGTTGGCTTTGATTTCGTAAATATCATTGATAAGTTCTTTTTTATACTCGGGTGCTTTTTCCGCTTCATAGTTCGGATTTTCGACCAGTTCGCCGTCCTGAATTACATAATATAGTTTATCTTCTCGGATTTTATCAACTTTATCTTTTGGGACGTAAATATAGCCTTCTTTTACTTCGCCTAAATATGTGATTTCGGATAAATTTAAGTCTTTATCCGCTTGTTGTTCGTGTCTATAGTCCGTGACTACTCGCCACGCCGTACCGTCAAATTGTTGTACTTGGTGTTCCCCTACTTCGGGTAGTTCCGCAAGCGTTGCCATTTCAGGGCAATAATAAACTTCTTTACCTTGTTTTTCCGTTTCAGGAACGTTTAAATAAGCAGGCTCGCTTACTGTGTATAAAAATTTATCGTCATAATAGTGAACTTGTTTCATAACCTATCCTTTCTTTATGCTACTCGTTTCCAAATATTAACAGCCAAATACGGTGGCATATTGTCGTGTGCTTCGCCTTGCCCAGCGTTGTTGACAGTAACGGTGTGAGTGTGAGCACCGTTTGAAGAGGTTGCACCTGACCAGTTACGGGAAGCATAGAAGTTAAAGCCATTACCACCTGTTACAGAACCTTGAGAACCCCAGTCACGAGAAGAACCTTGTATCTGTAACGCACCGTCACCATAAGTTAATATACATCTATATCCGTTATAGGACTGTCCCGAAATCTCTTGTGTCCCTCTACTATGCGTATGAGCCCCCGTGCTATCTGTACTAGCCGTGTGATTGTGAGCAGGTAATTGTGATGTGCTAAGCGATACTTCCGCACTACCACCAGTAGCGGCGTTTGCGTATGTGTCACCTGCGGCTAAAAGGAATGTGTCCTTAATTTGTGTCCATGTACCAAATCCGAATAAAGTGGCAGGATTGACAGCGTTGACAGACATGTAAAGACTACCGACAGGATAGATTAAGTTGAGTAGAGTTTGTTGCCCCACAGTGGTCAAATTGGACAAATCAGTGTCAGCACCAGTCGGTGGCAACGTAACATCTGTTGTTCCGTCAAACCTTACCCCGTTGATGTTCGCACCAGTAGTTAATTTATCCGCTGTTAATGCTCGTGCAGGTACTTGTCCCGCAAAACTATCAATCAAATCCATATTATCATTGAAATGCTTAACGTTATACTGCTCGTCTTTATCGGGTTTGGTTAAGTTCAAGTTAGTAGTCTTTGTCGTACCCATTCGTTTTTCCTTTCTTATCACGCATACTGTGATAATTGCCCATAAGTAAATTCTTCTAACTGTCCGTATGTATAATACTTAGCCAAATATCTGTGCATATATGGCTCACTCAATATTATTTCTATTATCATATTCGCTGGAATAATTTGTCGCAAGTCTTTTAACGTTTCGTCAACTAATCCATGAATAGTCGTTTCGATATCAACTTGAGTTTTGTATTCGTTATTTAATACTCTAAATTCAGTCTTATCCTCACCGAATATATTGACTAGCATTCTTTCAACAAAAATATGAGTAAACGGCAAATGTTGCGATAATTTTATTAACACTCTGTTTTTTCGCAAATCCATACTGTCGTTTTTCTCATCTGCCTGAATATCGAATATTTTTTCAAAATTTCTGATACCTTCAAGGTCACAAGTCTTGACGTAATTGTTCAGGAATACTTGATAAACTAAACTCGAAGTATTATCTAATTGTTGATTTTGTCTTTCGTAAATTTCAAGCATTGTTTCATTTTCAGAATAAATATCAGGTGCAAATCTATAAACTAAATTTGAGCCACTTTCAACAGTTTTAAAAATGACATCACCGTCAACAGATATTGAAAATTTTACAAGATTTATTGTACCGTTTAATGATTGATATGCTCCACCAATTTTAAATAATGAAATTTTACTCCAATCGATTAATGCTAATCTAGCGATATCAATATTTTCATTTTTTGATTGTAAAATGTCATTTTCATAATATAGAGTAGTGTATTTATTATTTTGAATATCAAAAGACACGATAAATTTATAATCGGTATTATTAGTTGTTGTAATATCCAACAAATAATCCGCATTAGGATATTTTGCACCGACTTCACCTGATAGTGCATTTTTATTATTACGGTAAAGCATTAAATTGTTCGTGCCGTCTGTTATATAAAAAGGCACTCCTGCACCCGTTTGAGCCGCACCATGCGTACCTGCAATTTCTATTGTTAAATTCGTCTGCGGATTTATTTTTAAAGCAGATTGTAAATAATTATTGATACTTATATTACTCGCTATCCCAACGTCTGAAATATAAGCATTACCTTCAATAATAAATTTTGATTTATCAAATTCATCTTTTGTAAAATTCATTAGCCTTCCACCACTTCATTTTCTAACAAAGTTACAGTACCCAAAACTGGTATATATTGATTAGTTGCATCATTTGTTAAATTGATATCCGCAGCAACATCATTCAACTTCACATTTGTAACGTTTTTAACACCTGATACAGATACGCATGCCGAAATAACTTGAGCCGTATATACTGACGTTTTATCGTTATTAACCCAATTTTTACGAATACTTAACAAATACGCTTCTAAGTTCGTATTGATTTCTGACCTAACATTATCAAGAGTAACGCTATCCAAATCAAGAGTAACGCTAATATTAACAGTGTATTGAGTAGGTGTTACAATCGTCACCTTATGCCCAATAGGAGCAAGCCCAATGCCATTTCCCGTGTCTGTTTCAGGGTCAATCAAATCTTTTAATTGTGCTAAAAATTCATTACTTAGTGCATTATATTCAGTATCTAATGCACTGATTTTAACTGTTCCGCCACCGTTCCATACTGGAAAAACTTTTGGCTCACTTGTTCCTGTGAACTCTTTACCGTCAGTAAATAAATCTTTATATGCTCTAATATTGCCCGCAAATCCTTTACTATTCAATTTAGCAACAATTCTCGCTCTATAAACGTCATCATCTTCTTTATCTTGAGCAGGAGTTTGAGTGCTAATAATTTTCGCTTCTTTCAAGTTGCTAATAGAGAATAACGGCAATATCGCACCGCTATACTCGTTTCCAACTGTTCCTTTTTGTTCACATGTTACAACCGCTTTACCTACTTCTAAAATCTTAGTTATAGCGTAAATTACGTTATCGTCACTATCAGGAACCGCAAAACGTGAGCCAATCGGCAATGACATTAAGTTATTATTCGTATCAGTGAATTGAGCAATACGTTCAGCGTAAGTCGCAGTATTTCTCGGAATGCCGTAGTTATCGCCGATTTTGTCAAGATTTTGACCGATTGCAGTTAATACAAACATTTGGTCTTTAAAAATTTGTATTTCAATATATTCATTAGCCAATTCCGCAGCGGTTGGAGCAAGTGCGTCATAAATGATACTACCTTCTCTCGTGTCCATATCTGACGGAACTTTTGCAATCATTCTCGCTAAAATATTTTCGTAAGAATAATACTCATCATAATTACCTGACAATCGTTTTAAAATTTCTACCATTTCAGTGATTTCAGCGGTAGTAAATTCCGTTACATTTTTATCTAAATCAATATCATTAAACATCTACGGTCATCTCCTGATTTTCAATTACCCCTTCTGTAGAATATACATTAAAAACAACATGTGCGGAGTCAATCCCGACTTTTTCAATGGTTGTAACTTCTACACTTGTTATTCTGTCATCTTGCATTAACGCTTCCGTCAAATCATTTGCTATCTGTGCTTGTAAATATTCAAAAGATTGACCTTTATATTTTTCTAATTCCATGCCGTACCAATCGTCATAGATAACATAAGCGTAACGTTCTTTATTTAATATGTGCTTGATAGTTTGAATTACAGCGTTAAGACTGTCGGTCTTGCCTATAATCTTGTCATCTCTATCTTTATACGTCTTAGAAGGCAACGTAGTGACCTCTATTTGCGTAATTACATTATCTGAAGCTGTTGCGGTTTGTATTTGTGGTATCATTCGGCTTGCTCCAATCTTTCTGCGACATAATATTTTTGTCCGTCAGCGAACGAGAACAACAAAACTTTATCACCTACGGCTAATGTAGGATAAATGTCTAATACTACATAATCTTGTTGATATCCACCAGTACCAACATGTAAATCTTCCGTTACTTGTTGCTTAATTTCATGTTGGTGTGGACTTGCACCCTGTCCGCCGTCATTAGTTTGTTCAGTCTGTCCGTTGTATTCATGTTTATGCGGTATTGTTACTTTATGTGGTCTGCACATCTGACCTAAAAAGAAAAAGTCAGCAGGTAACGTTTCATTCATGTTATCAAGTTTTATTGCCAACGGGTCAACAGACATAACCGTACCAAAAACCATATTGGAATTTGCAGGCGATTGCGACTGCGTGTAGCCGTTTAGGACTTCTAATAATCTATTATAACCTGATACGTTTTCACTCATTACGGAATTGCTACCTCTAAATCCATTGTGTGCATACTTTTGTTGTAATTGTGAGTTGCACCTACAACCCACATGTTAAGATATTCTACCTTGTTGTTATTCGTTGTCGTTGTTCGTAACTGCGGAATATTAACCTGTATTCCCGTTCCTGCAATAACACTATCCTCACCAAGTGCCGATAATCTTAACGTTCTTGTTTCTCTATTATGTAACTTAATCAAATCTTGTGCAAGTTTTTTAAGTTGTGCTTCATTTTGGTTCTCATCAGCACGAACAACTTTTTGCAAGAAACCCCACCTATTGATTGTCGTACTGTCTTTTTCGATATACGACTCATCTTGTCCAGTCTGCTTATTACCTCTTAATACTTTTATCTGATTGTAAGTATCTTTATCAATACTTATCTCAAATTGATAACTCGATAATAACGATTTTTCACCTAAAACAATGTCAGTTTTGCAATTACTTAATTCATTGAACTCTAAAGTGCCAAAATTATCACGAATGAAATACTGTTTCTTTTCCGCAACGTCTGCTCTTTCTATTTGGTCTTCTAATATTGAAAACAGTGTTTTTTCCTGAAAAGGTTTAGGCGGTGCAATGAAAGATGAAGGTGTTACAATCTTATACTTTAATTGATGACGTTCGCACAACGTAGCGAAATTATCTGAAACTGTTTTGTCAGACAAATAAATTGTTTCGTTATTTTTCAAGTATCGCATTTGGTCATACGCAACAATTTTATATGTTTCTGTAGCGTCTGTACCCATTGAAAACACATAACCGTAAAAAATACCTACATCATCACGCATGAATTGCACAATACTGCCATTGTATATATTCAATATATCGTTTGGGTCTTTCTGAATTGTAAAAGTCATTTTTCCGGGTTGTCCACGAAAAACCGTTGAAATTTGCACGCTATCAACCAAACTGGACACGTCAAACGTTTCTTTTTTGTTATTGTTATCAAAACTTGTTATATAAACTTTGTTTTTTGCGTATGGATTAAACATTTTTACTATTTCCAATCTGTAGGTATTTGTAATGTCTGACCTGTTAAATCTTTAATATTATTAGCAATAATGCTTTTATTAGCAGGCATGCTATAAATCAATTTCCAGTTATCACCGACCTTATTTTTAACCTTACTACCGTATTGCTTTGTAACACTCCATAAATTTTGTTTACTGTTCACTGTGACAGTGCTAGGCGTTTGTGCTTTCGTTGAACTAAGCCTATTATGAGTAGTTTTAGTTGCTGTCGTTTTGCCCGTTGAACTGTCTTGTTGCGTATCAACCTTTTCAGCACCATAATTGCGATACTCTTGCAGCTCAACCTCATAATAATAGTCAGTTTCTTCACCTGCAACAATTTCATAATTAAAATTTTCGCAAGTTACATTGAAGTCAAAACATTGCGGCGGTTCATCAGGCGGAACAACAATAGTCCACCTTGCAGGTTTTTTTGATTGTTGCCAATCTCTAAACCATTGCACATATTCATTAAGTAATTTGAACTTCTTACTATCGTCTATAAGTCCCGTTCCTGTTAAATCTTTTAACTTTGTATCAACTGATGATATTCCGCTTAAAATACTGCTTCCTACCGTGCTAGAACTGCTTATATACGTTTCTGCATAACGCAAAATTGAAGTATCAAAAAGATACTTCCAAAAGAACGATTTTATGCTAACTTTTGCAAGTCCTGCGTCCTGCGGTACTGAAACTTGACCTATACCGATAACATTAACCGTATTGGAAGATGACGGTATGGAAACCTTCACGCTTTCAGGGTTTACTGGAAGTATTAACCTTTTTTGTTCGTATTCAAAAATTATATTCATTATGCGTAAGCCCTCTCACCTGCTTTTAAACTAGAACCTGAAACCTCTGCAATACCGCTAACGATTGTATCAACAACGGCATTAACGTCAACGTTTTCATGCAATACCATGTTTGGTATTGTTACTTGTGGAGTTAATGACTGATAATTAACCATATAATCACGAGTTGCTAGGTCATGTAACATCTTAATATCTTCTTCTTTGATTGATATTGAGCCTTGATTTTTTGTTTTCAATGCCTTACCGCCACCTGCTGATGTCAATAATTCAGGGTCAATACCACCGCCAACACCAGCCGTACCTGCTAACTTACGGTCAGTAAGCATACCACCTTTTAATCCGCTCATCATATTTTGAGCTTTTGCCTGATTAGCCCAAAAACTATTCTCTTCAAAAGGTTTGTATTGTGTCATAAATTGCGTTGCAGTAGTTCTCATTCTGCCTTTTAAATCGTTTTGAACTTTATCGCTTGCAGCGGATAAGTTACCGATAGCACCTGATAAATTTGTCTTAAATACTGCGTCAATACCTCTTGCTAATATTGCTAGTTTATTCAACACCCAACTAAAGAAATTAGCAAATAACAACTGGCTACCGTCAATAAATAATTTTACTGATGCCTTTCCTGCTTGCCATGTATTTTGGATAGCAATGCCGATATTTTTAAATGAATTGATAATCCACAAACCGCTAA
>CAVKDD010000054.1:0-7582 GCA_963654845.1 Acutalibacteraceae bacterium
TGGAACCGAAATCTTTGATTTCGAAGGGGGGTAAAATAATCAAAATAAAACAAATAATTAAGTCCCAAAATTCTTGTTATACCTTGTCATGAAGAGACCCTGAAACCAGTTCAGGGTGACCTTTTTGGGGCGTCTTGCCTTTCTAAATGTCGCATGCCGTGGCGAAGTCCTTAGTGATTTTAATTGTTTGGATAGCAATCCAAACCTACATTGGGCTGAGTGGCATTGGACGGTTTCCCTTCATAAATTTAACAATGTTACAAAATATTAAGTTAAATTTAAAATCCCTGAAACCCTTGCTATAATGCCCTTATGGTATGGTATGGTATGGTATGGTATGGTATGGTATGGTATGGTGTGGTGTGGCGGGGCGGAGCAATTCTTTCTTTCAAAATTTTTTTATATAGAAGTAAGGGAAATCGATTTTACTTCATCAGGGAAATTTAGTTAAAAGAAAGGATTTTAAAATGGTTGAATTCAGATGTAATGCTTTGCCGGTTTCTATGCGTTATCAAAGGTCGTTGTATCAAGAGCCGAAAGGGAATTTTTGGGAGCGTTTGACTACAAAAATCGAAAATCAAACGGCATATATGCCAACAAAAGGCAAGTCGGGTTTTGATTTGCTGGAAGCCAAAATCCACAACACTATGGCTAAGCTTAATTGTATATATCTTGCTCCGTTACGTTACAGTGATTTAAAACAGGTAGAAAGAAAAGATTTAGGAGTATTTACGTTATTTTAATTTAAAAAAGGCGGGTCTTGCCCGCCTTTCGCATTTTATTTAGTCACAACCGAAAGAATGTAATTGTCGGTGAAATATTTATTCGCAACTTCGATAATATCTGCATCGGTTACGCTATTTATCAATTTTTCGTATCTGTCACCAAAGTCGTAACCTCTTGTTGAACTTTCGTACCAGCCTGTGGTTGAGGCTTTGTCAAGGTTCGTTTCTTGGCTCAAGATATAATTTCCTAACAATTTTTCTTTAGCATCTTTCAATTCTTGGTCAGCAACATATTCGGTTTTTAGTCGTTCAATTTCTTCAAACAAACCTGCTTTTGATTTTTCCAAAGTTGCAGGATTTGTGCCGATATAAAGCATAAAGCTTCCTCGCAAGATGTTTGGTGAATACCCCGAGCCAAGTTGGTAAGCCAATCCTTCCTGTTCTCTAAGGTCTTTGAAAAGTCTTGAACTCATACCCGTTCCCAAAATGGAATCAATAACCTGCAAGGTTGCAAAATCCTTTTCGTTCAACACGCCGTTAACCTGCCAGCCCAGTAAAATCCAAGCAGTTTCGGTTGTTGGCATGTGCTGAACACTTGTTCTCGGTGAGGTGATTTTTGTAATTTTGCTGTCATAATCAGCATAATTAAATCCTTGAGAACATTTTTGAGCAAAGATATTATTCAAATCTTTAACGGTTTTGTCTTTGTCAATGTTGCCATTGATAGAAATTACAAGGTTTTTCGGGTTAAAAATCGTGTTGTAATATTCAACGATATCTTTGCGTTTGATGTTTTGCATGTTTTGTTCCAGAACTTTTGAAGAGATTGAATAAGGGGTGTCTTTATATATCAAGTTTCTGTATTCTTCAATCGCTTGACGAATCGGAACGTCTTTTTCGCTTTTGATAGCGTTCAAGTTGTCCGATTTAACTTTTTCGATTTCCGCCTCTTCAAAGGTTGCATTATTAATTACTTCATTCAACAATTCAAGAGTTTTGTCATACTCATCTTTTGTTGTAAGAACCGTCACCGAGAAGGTATCGGCACTTGCCGCAGGTGAAATTTTTATTCCGTTATCTTCTAAAGTTTGTGATAACTCGGAAGAAGTATAATTTTTTGTACCCTTCAACATCGTTGCTGCCGTCATTTTTGCAGTTCCCGGTATTTTGTCCAAAAGTTGTCCGCCTTTTGCCGCAATACTTATTGCCACGATATCATTTGTTGAATTTGGTGTGTATAAAAGCGTTGCACCGTCTGATAATTCATATTTTTGAGTGTTGGAATTTTCACTGACAAGTTGTGCTGTTCCGTCCTGTTTTTTTATGTTTGCAACAGGAATATTTTTCATTGATTCCGGTAAAACTATTGAAATCGCACTTCTGTTCGGGTCTAAATATTTTTCTGCCGCTTTTTTTACCGATGCGGCTGTCACTGATTTAATATTGTCCAAATAGTTGTCGTAGAACTTCATATCATCCGTCAAGGCTACCGTGTAGCCGATTTCCGTTGCAATATTTGTTATTGATTCTCTTGCATAATATGTGTTTCTTTCGATTATATTTTTTGCAAGGTTAAGTTGTTCGTCCGTAATTCCTTTTTCTTGAATTTTTTTGATTTCCGCAAAAATTGCTTCTTGCACGGCTTTGCATTTTTCGGGTTCAAAATTAGCACTAACGTAGAACATCCCGTCATCTCGCATTGTTGAATTTCCCGCATCAACAGAAAAAGCCAAACGTTTTTTCTCTTTTAATACTTGGTTTAAAACTGATGAACGACCTTCGCCCAAGACGGTTGAAAGTACGTCAAGTGCGTAAGAGTCCTTGTCATCAATCGAAACTCCACGAAATCCGACAATCATATATCCTGATTCGGTCGGCAGGTATTCAACTTTTTTCTCTTGTTTTGTCAAAGGCGGTTCTTTTGCGTAAACATTTTTTACCGCTTTTGAGGTTTCGTTGTTAAATTCCTGTTTAATTTTTTCCAAAGCGTGATTTGTGTCAACATCGCCGATAACTACGGTTACCATATTGGCAGGAGCATAGTGATTGTTGTAGAAATTCAAAACTTGGTCACGAGTGATTGTTTCGATAACGTCACTTCTGCCGATTACCCTGCGTTTATACGGGTGGTTTTTGTATAACATTGAAACCAAATTTTCGTACAAAATTTTATTGGGCGAAGTCAAATCCTTGTTAATCTCTTCAAGTACGACTTTGCGTTCTTTTTCCATTTCGTTTCTCGGAATAAGCGGATTCATCATCATATCGGCGTGTAAGCCCATTGCCAAATCAAAATCTTTTGACGGAATTGTTACATAATAGTGCGTGAAATCTTTGCTGGTTGCAGCGTTTGTAATTGCTCCTTTTGTTTCAAGAATTTTGTCAAAGTCCCCCGGTTCGTGGTTTTGAGTTCCCTTAAAAAACAAGTGTTCCAAAAAGTGTGCGACACCGTTATTTTCGTCATTTTCGTCAATAGAACCCGTTTTGACCCATGTGTCGATAATGACTATCGGATTGGATTTAACCTCTTGAATTACAACGGTTTGCCCGTTATTCAGTTTGTACATTTGAGCATCTGCCGCCCATACAAAATTTCCGCAAAGGGTTATTGCTGCAAGAATTATAAGTTTTTTCATAAAATTTACCTCTATTTGATTATAAAAATAATATTGATTTTATAAATAACCTTATCGGCTGATAAAATCAGGCTACGGGAATTTCCTGTAAGATAGTTGTTGAATGGAATTTCTTTGGAGATTTCATTATAATGTACTCTTTCAGAACTTCAAAAGTTACCGTACAAACTTTTTCGTTTGCTTTTTCTTCAAATTCGCCCCTGTCCGTGAAGTCATTGATTGCCATTTGTTTGAAGAAATCTCTCAATTTGTAAGGCATTTGTTTTTTGTTGTAAGGAATACGAGTTGCACAGTGAGAGCAAACAACTCCGCCCATTTCGGGAATAAGGTACATTGTTTCGTCTTTGATTTCGTTGTGACAACACAGGCAACTGTCGAGTTCTATTGAAAATCCTGCTTCTATCATCATTTTCAGTTGGAATTTTATGACGGCTAAAAGAATTTCTACTTTTGAATTTGCGGTAGAAATTGTGTCTAATGTTTTGTATAAAAGGTTGTAAACGATTTCCGAGCAAGGGTCGTCTTCAATTCCGAAATTGTGGACAACTTCCGTTACATACATGGAGTAACAAATTTTGTCCATATCCTGACGGGTTTTGTAAAACGAATTAACTACTTCAGCTTGGCAAATTGTGTTTAGATTTCGCCCTTTGTGAAGCATTAAGGTATTTGCAACGAGCAAATCCATGCGAGCACCCAGTTTGCTTTTGGTTTTCTTTACTCCTTTGGCTACTCCCCTAATCAGTCCCTTATCTTTTGAGTACATAACCATTATTCTGTCAGACTCGCTAAGATTGTAGGACTTTAAATTAATTGCGTCTGTTACAAAACTATTTTGCATTATTCTGTTTTTATTTGTTATTTATTGTTGTCTTACTACTACTATTATGCAGATTTGTTAGCACCTGTACCGTAGTAAATACCTCTCATCATTTGTTCAAGTTCAGGTTTGTTATCAGAATATCCGAGAGCAACCTCTTGAGAAATAATACCTTCGTTGAACAATTTGAACAAAGACATATTCATTGTTGTCATGTTGTTGAAAGAACCCTTTTTAACAAGTTCATAAACCTGATCAAGTTCATCTTTGTTGATAAAGTCTTTAACTGTCGGAGTTACGACCAAAATTTCAGCAGCAGGAACACGAGAATTTCCTTCAATAGTCGGTACAAGTTTTTGAGCGATTGTACCACGAAGGGTTGCTGCGATTTGTCCTCTGACAAACGGTCTTTCTTCAGGTTTAAACAAGTTGATAATACGACCAACTGTTTGAACCGAGTCGTTTGTGTGGATTGTTGATACAACCAAGTGACCGGTTTCTGCGGCTTTTAGTGCAGCTTCTACGGTTTCTCTGTCACGAATTTCACCGATGAAGATAACGTCAGGGTCTTGACGTAAGGCGTATTTAATACCATCAGCAAAAGACGGAGTATCAATCAATAATTGACGTTGTGAAACGATTGATTTTTTGTTTGAGAAAATAAATTCGACCGGATCTTCGATTGTGATAATATGTTTTGCCGTTGTAGCGTTGATATAGTCAATCAAAGAGGCGATTGTTGTTGATTTACCGGAACCTGTAGGTCCTGTTACCAAAATCAAACCGTTGTTAAAAGTTGCAAATTCTTCCAAAGATGACGGCAATCCTAATTCTGTGAAAGATTTGATATAATAAGGAATTGCACGGATTACCATTGAGGTTTTTCCTAATTGACGGCTCATGTTCACACGAAATCTTGAACATCCCGGAATTTCATAAGAAAAGTCGATATCGAAGAATCTTGTAATTCTGTCTTTCAAGTGAGCAGGTGAAACGGTTTTGATTACAAACTCAATATCTTCTGCAGTTAGCGGTGGTAAATTAATTCTCATAATTTGTCCCGATACTCTGATTGCAGGTCTTTCGCCTTCGCAAATATGAGCATCTGATGCACCGACAGATACTGCTTGTCTTAAAAAGTCTTCTATATAAAAATCGTTACTTGCCATACTCTCCTCTTCCTTTTATCACGATTATAGCATATTCTATAGTTTTACACAAATTTTTTTACATGTTATCATTTATTTGTTGGAAATATGATTAACATTGACAGAATTAGGGATATAATTCAAAACAAAAATTTCATAATGTTCTTTTCTGCGATAATTTTTATGTGTGGAATTTTGTCGTTTTTTCAGGACTGCGGAGTGTTTTATTCCCTGATTTTAACAATCGTACTTTTGTTTGCCTTGTATTTCAGATTATTTTCAATTCGCAAAGTTTTGATTTTCGCACTGATTTTTTATTTCGGTTTCTTCTTAACATTTTGTAAAAATAAAAATAGTGACGAACTTTTGCCGATTACTCCCGCAGAAGTTACATGTGTCGGTAGAGTTGTGAGTATTCCGAGTGATAATTCGGGCAAATCTAAGTTTTTCTTTCAGGTGGAAAAGGTAAATTCCGAAAATATAAATGCCAAAACTTTTGTGACGGTTAGTGATATAACGGACGAAAACAAGGATTTGAATATCGGTAATAAACTTGAAATAAAAGGTCGTTTGCGGGCTCCGTTTACCTCGACAAATCCTTCTCAATTTGATTACAGCAAGTATTTGCGGAATTTTAATGCGTTTACGGTTCTGTATTCAACGCCTGACAAGGTTTCTTATAAAAAGTCAAAACTTCCGCTCAGGTGGAAAATGTTGCAATCCTTAAACAATACTCGCAACAAGATATTGAAAATTCACTCAAAATATTTGAAAAGTCCGAGTTTGGAAATCTTGGGCGGAATTGTGTTTGGGGATGATGCGGTTACTCCGCCCGATGATATCAAAACTTCGTTTATCAATTCGGGCTTGTTACATATTCTTGCGGCTTCAGGCATGAATGTTGCCTTTATTTTTACGTTCTGCTTTGTAATTTTGAAATTCTGCCGAGTTCCGTATAAACCGAGAGTTTTTGTCGGCATGGTCGTGGTAATTCTTTATACTTTTATGACAGGACTCGGAGCTTCCGTTGTCCGTGCCTCTTTGATGTTGTTGTTCGTCCTTTGCGGAAAACTTATTGATAGAGATGCTCATAATGTGTCGCTACTTTCGTTTGTTGCCATGCTCATGTTGGTTTATAATCCTGCGTATATAAATGATGTAAGTTTTCAGTTGTCCTTTTTCGTAACTTTGGGCTTATTAACGACTGCAAATGTTTTGTCAAAGAAATTAGATAAAATTCCCGATTGGATTAAAGCTCCTGTTTTAATTCCCGTAGTTGCTCAAATTTGGGTTGCCCCTATTCAAATGTTTTATTTCAACACTTTTACCGCATATTCTGTGTTTGCAAATATCTTTGCCGCACCATTATTGAGTGTAATCAGTTTTTCGGGATTTATCACCTCGTTGTTACTCCTTGTTCCGAAAATTACCATGCCGATTTGTGCGGTTGTGGATTTTCTGTTGAATTATCTTTTGATTTGGCTTGTGAATATCTCAAATTTCTTTGGCAGTTTGAAGTATAGTTTGTTGCAAACTCCGCACCCGAGTATTTTTCAACTGATTATTTACTATTTAATTTTACTTTTTGGAACGCTTTTACTAAAGTTTGACAAGTATAAATATTTTGTTATAACGGTCGGTTCTTTGCTTGTTCTGTTGTTTGTGTCGATGTTTCACTTGCCGTCAAAGGAATTAGATGTTATTGCGTTTGATGTTCAAAACGCCGACTCTTTCCTGATTAAAACTCCGCAAAATAAATATTTCATGATTGATACGGGTAAATCTTCCTATGGCAGTACAAATTCTCAGGCAAAAATTATCATGCTTAAGTATTTGAAAGATAGAGGGATTAAAAATCTTGAAGGCGTAATCGTAACGCACTTTGATAACGACCACTCGGGCGGAGCTGTCGATGTTTTGGAAGATACGAAAACAAAACATTTATATCTTAATTCTCGTGAAACCGAAACACAAACCGCTAAAAAGATTTTCAAATGCGTAAAAGGGCTTAATCAAAAGTATTCTATCGTTAAAAATAACGAGGTCATCTATTCCGAGCCTGATTTGAAAATTAAAACCTTCAAAGCACATTTGACGGGTAAAAATATGAGTAACGAAAATTCAACAATAACTTTGCTTTCTTATAAGAAATTTGACGTTTTGTTTATGGGTGATGCCGATGCGGAGTCTTTCAAATATGTTGCAAAATACATGCCCCGTGAGGTCGAACTCCTCAAAGTCGGACATCATGGC
>CAVKDD010000055.1:0-7489 GCA_963654845.1 Acutalibacteraceae bacterium
AAAAAATCCTTTGAGCATGCGAAAAGTGATTTTTAGCCTATTCAGAATCTGTTTATAACTCGAAACTAATCTTTCACCAATTTTCTGGTAATATTTGAACTCTTATGCTATAATTCCGATATGGAAATTATGTTGGGTAAATATTTACGTCAGTCGGCGACTTACAAAATCTTCTCTCATTTCTTGGTTGTGTTTGCAGATTTTTTGGACACAATCGGCAAGATTATACAACTCGGATTTCATGTTATTAAATGTATTTTAAAAGGCGAAATAGAGTGGAAGGAATTATTAACCCAATGTGACAGATTTGGCGTAAGCTCGTTACCGATTACCCTGTCTATTGTAGGGATGACGTCAATAATTGTTGCTTCTCAAGTTGCACACGAAATGGTTAAACAAGGTGGCGGAAACTTTGTCGGAATGCTTATGACAATTCTTATTGTTAGAGAAGTCGGAGCAATTATGTCAGGTTTTGCAATAACCTCAATGATTGGCTCTTCGTTGGCTTCAGAACTTGCAACAATGCGTGTAACAGAACAGATTGATGCGATTGAGGTTTTGAGCGTTGACCCTGTAAGATATTTATTTGTCCCGAGAGTTTTGTCAGGGGCTATAATGATGCCGTTTGTCGTAATTCTAGCCTCTGTAGCGGGAGTTTTACTCGGAGCGGTAACTTCTGATATGTTCGCAGGACTTACCTACCGTGCGTATTTTGACTCGGCATATTTGGGCTTATATATGAAGGATCTTGGCGTATGTATTTTGAAAGCAATCTTCTTCGGTGCGGCAATTTCTTTGATAAGTTGTACTTGCGGATATTTTGCAAGCGGTGGTGCTAAGGGCGTAGGTTTAGCAACAACAAAAGCCGTTGTTTGGTCGTTTATCGCAATAGTCGTACTGGACATGGTTTTTGCGGTTTTATTTTTCTTTTAAATTATAGGTATAATTATGAGTATTGAAGTTAGAAATTTAGTTAAAAAATTTGAAGATAAAACAGTTATAAATGATATTTCTTTTAAGGTTCGTGACGGGGAAATCCTTGCGATTGTGGGGTTTTCAGGTTCAGGAAAAAGTACGGTACTGAAACTTATTTGCGGACTTATTCCGTTTGACAGCGGAGAAGTTTTGACCTCAAAAGGCGATATTGCAATGGTTTTCCAATACTCGGCGTTGTTCGATTCGTTGACGGTTGCCGATAACATTGCGTTTGCACTTCACGAAAGAAAAGATTTACGCAAAAAATATACGGAAGAACAAATTAAACAAATAGTTTCCGAAAAACTAGAACTTGTCGGCTTGAAAGGGATTGAAAACAAATATCCTTCCGAATTATCGGGCGGTATGCAAAAAAGGGTAAGTTTTGCCCGTGCAATCGTGACAAATCCTAACACAATTTTGTATGATGAACCGACTGCGGGCTTAGACCCGATGTCCTCGACCTTAATTGAGGATTATATCGTAACCCTGAAACACGAAATCAATGCCGCATCTATTGTCGTAACCCACCAAATGTCAACGATAACACGAACGGCGGACAGAGTTATAATGTTGTATGACGGAAAAATTGTTTTTGAAGGCACTCCGACAGAATTATTACAACAAAATACGCCTTATACAAAGCAATTTGTCACCGCATCACTTGACGGACCGATGCAAATGCAGGCATAATATAAGAAATTGAAAAAGAAATAAGAGTTAAAGGAAGATAAGAATATGATTATGGAAAATTTATTTAATGAAGATGTTATGGCTTTAGATACTTACATTATGGTTAAATTGAAAGAAAAAACCGCTCAATTATCTGAAACCTTAACCAAGAAAAATCGCAGTCCGATTTCCTTGTCAATGGGTGCTCCGACAGCAAATCCGCCTGAGGTTTTGATTGAAAAATTAAAAGAATTTTTAACGGAAGATAACATTCACTTATACTCGGTAACAAGAGGTGAGCCATACTACAGACAAGCGGTTGCGTACAGAATGAAGGAACGCTTCGGACTTGATTTAGACCCGAACAGCGAAATTTTCTCTTTGTTGGGTTCAAAAGACGGTTTGGCTAATTTAATTCGTTTCATAATCACACCACGCCACGAAAAATCAGAAAAAGATATCGTATTAATTCCTGACCCGGGGTATGCTTCATACTCCCAAATGGTGCAGTGTTCAGGCGGTTTGGCTTATCCTATTCCATTGACTAAAGAAAACAACTACCAACCAAAAATGGAAGAAGTTTTTGAAAAAATGGCACAAGACGGACTTGACGAAAAGAAAGTTAAAGCAATTATCGTAAACTATCCGAACAATCCGCTCGGAGTATCTGCAACAAGAGAATATTTGCAATCAGTTGTTGATTTTTGTCGCAAAAAAGATATTTTGTTAATCTCGGATGCCGCATATTGTGATATTTATTTTAACGAAGAAGATAAACCGTTCAGTGCATTGGAACTTAACGGAGCAAAAGATGTTACGGTGGAATTATTCACCTTGTCAAAACCTTACGCTATCACAGGTTGGAGACTTGGTTGGATTTGCGGTAACAAAGAGGTTATTTCAAGATTTGGAAAAGCAAAATCAACAATCGATAACGGAATTTTCAGAGCCTTGCAAAAAGCTTGTGCCTACATTATGACTTCCCCTGAAGGTGATGATTACATCAGATGTGCAAATCAAGGTTACAAAAGAAAACAAAATATTTTTGTAAAAGGTCTGAGAGAACTCGGCTGGGAAATCGAAGACAAAGATTTGCCAAAAACCACCTTCTATTTGTGGTTACCGATTCCGAGAAAATACGATTCCGCCTTCAAATTCTGCGAAGATTTGTTGGAAAAATCAGGTGTAGTTGTCGTTCCGGGTGACGCTTTCGGCAAGTACGGAAAAGGATTTTTTAGAGTTTCGTTCGTTTGCAGCGATGAAAAATTACAAGAAGTTATTGACAGAATGAAGGCTGACGGGTTCAGATACTAGGACGATGAAACTGTGTGTTTTTCAAGGAACTTTTAACCCTATTCACAAGGCTCATTTGAGAGTTGCGGGGTATATTGCGGACAAAATTAAACCTGATAAATTCTTGTTTATTCCTGCGTATATTCCGCCACACAAGGCATCTGACGTAAATTTTGCAAAACACAGGCTGAATATGGTTCGGCTTGCGGTTCAAGGGGATTCCCGATTTGAAGTGTCAGATATCGAATTTCACCGAGAAGGCAAGTCCTACACTTACGAAACAATCCTTGAACTATACAAAATTTACGATATCACGGGGAAAATCAATTTTGTAATCGGTACGGACGCTTTTAAACATATCGAATCTTGGTATAAGACAAATGAGTTGAAAAAGTTGGTAAAATTCGTTGTTTTCATTAGAGAAAACGACTTTGAACCCGAAAAATACGAATACTTAAAAGCCAAAGGGTATGATTTTGAATTTCAGGTGCTGCCTTATGAAGATATATCTTCAACAAATATCCGACTTGAAATGCACAATCATGATGAACACGTCAAAATTGAATTACCCGAAAAAGTTATGGAGTACATAGAAGAAAATGAATTATATAAAAATTGAAGAAAACGAATTGATGGAATGGCTGAAAGAAAATCTTGACGAGGAACGCTATGAGCATTCAATCGGAGTTGCGGAATATGCCGTGAAACTAGCCAAACAGTACGGTTTGAACGAAGAAAAAGCGTATGTTGCAGGATTATTACACGATTGTGCAAAATGTTTTTCGACCGGCAAAATGTTACGCATGGTATGTGAAACCGTCAAGGTTGAACCTTCCGAAAAAGACAATTTCAAAACCTTGCATGCCCCTGTCAGTGCCTATGTAGCCGAGCATGATTTCGGAGTTACCGACAAAGAGATTTTGTCTGCGATAAGGTGGCATACCATAGGCAAAATTCAAATGACAAACTTTGAAAAAATAATTTTCATTGCCGATAAAGTCGAAGAACGTACCCGTGAAGTCGAAATCGCTCAACCGATAAGAGATTGTTTTGCGGAAGGAAACGGGCTAAACAAGGCATTATTACAGTGTTACAAACAAACAATCAAAAGTCTTGTTGACAGAAATTTAAAAATTTGTACTTTAACTATTGACATCTACAATCACTTGGAAGATGAAGTCTATATTAAATAACTTAATAAACATACATATTTCTTAATTTTATGGTACAATTTTGCTAAATAGAGAGGGCTGCGATGAAATTACTGGAGATTAAGAATAATTTAGTAAAATTATCCTATACGGAGAACGAAACACCTGTACTGGGAAGGTTTATCGTGCTATCGTCAGAAACAAAATCATACGTTGCCCAGTTTGTTAATTTGAAATCCGACACCGTAAGCACTTTTGCTATTGCAAAATTGTTGTTCACCTTCTCGGGTGACGGGGTTGTGGATAATTATGACGGCTCAATTCCGAGCTTAAATTCAGAACTTTCCTTGTTACCGCCAAGCGAATTATTAGGATTGTTACCTATAGAAAATCCGCTAAAAATCGGTAATCTTGCCCAACAGGAAGATATGTTGGTCATTGATGCTTCCGTTTTTGAACGTAATTTTACGGTCTTTGTCGAAAATGATTCAAACAAAACAACTTTTATTTCAAATTCAATCAGACAATTATTCCAAATGAGAGAAAAAAGTGTAATCATCGATGATTCAAATTTGTTTGAAGATTATGAAAAAATAGTCTTCGGCAGGGATTTCAAACTTCCTCTCAATGCGGAAATGATTGATTATTTGTTTGAACACGAATTGACTGAAGTTGATGCTTCTACAAAAGCAATTATTCAAGATATTTTTTATGCGGTTCAGGAATATATAAAATCTTTGGATTTTGAATTTTTGCCGATTGACAATTTTGTTGACGTGGTAACAAACCAATATAGAGAAACTCAAATGCCTGAATTGGCGTTGCTAAAAAACAAACTTTTGAAATATAGAGATTCAAATGTTTTTGCAAATTCAAAAGAAGAAGTTTTCGCACTCAAAGAAAAATTAGACGAAAAGAACTGTTCAATCATTGATATCAAAGACATTCCAGAAAGTTTGCAAAATGAAGTTTTGACGTTTGTTCACGGAGTTTTGGAAGCCTTTGATAAATATGTTTACTTTTTCGTTCCGCTAAACGATGAAAATTCAGACAAAAAATTACTAAAAAGATTTTTAAATCATAATCATGTATTTACAACAATGCTTGTAAGTTCTTCTTATAAATATGCGGAAGAATTGAAACAACACGCACAAAATATCGTTCTTTTTGCACCAAACACGGTAAACCATGATTTTGCAACCTACAACACATTTTTGAATAAGCTTAACCCTGATGAATGCGTTGTTTGCGGAAAATTAACTCAAGGAATTCCGTTTATCGTTTCGCTTACAGATTTGGAATTGGATTTGACAAAAGATGACGTTTTGGGCGAAAGATATCAATTTATCCCTGTCGTTGAGGATTTGCAGTTGGTTAAGGTTGATGAATTTGGAAACAAAATTCCTGTCACAATGCCAAAAGCAGAAGAAAAAACGGAAGAAACCGAAGAAAAAGACCCGACAGAACCTGACGAAACAGTAGTGGCTTCAATTCCCGTAATTGAACAAGCACCGATTGAGGTGGTCGATGAAGAGGTTGAACAACAACCTGAACAAAACCTTGAAATCCCTGAACCGTCAGCAATTACTGTTGACGAAACTCCAAGTGGCGAAGTTTTGGACATTGAAGAAGATGATTTGGAGTTGTCAGACACCGAGCCTGAATTTGTTGAATCCGATATGATTGTGGAAGATGATTTACAACAAGATTTGCCACCGCAAGAAGATAATTTTGTAAATATGCAAGAGCCTGAAGACTTGTCATTAGGCGAAGAAGAACCGACTATAGAATCATCTGTTATTGAACCTGCGGGCAATTTGTTAGATGATGAACTTCCGTTAGAAGAAGACGATTTAGATGCGATTTTATCTGAAGAACCTAATCCTGAAGATGATTTTGACACAACCCAAATTGATGACGAGCAAAACGCTCCGCAAGGCTATCCTGCCTACACGGAAGACACTTTGACAGAAGATGATTTAAACTTTTTAGAAGATAATCAGTCAAACTCTCAAGCTGAACCGTTTGACGTTGACCAAGCGGTAGATTCAATGTTTGAAGAAGACGAAACCAACCAAGAACCGCCTGTTGTTCCTGTTTATCCTGCGGAAGAACAAAATGACGAACCTGAAATTGACTACAAACAAGGCGACAGGGTAACTCACCACAGATACGGAAGAGGGGTTGTTGAAAAAATTATAAAATACGGAAACAAAACACTTTGCTCAATTTCATTTGAAAATGTCGGTCGCCGTTTACTCGACCCGACAATTACGGATTTGAAAAAATTATCCTTCTAAAGTTAGTCAGGCGATGCCCTGACCAGCATTTGGAGTTTGCAATTAGTGTTCAATGTTGATTATAACACCGGATTGCTTCGTCACTTCGCTGTTTTGGATTTTGGTAGGTTCACCAAGATGTCATTCCGGCCTCTGAGCCGGAATCTGTTACGATATTAAACAGATTCTTACAAAGTGAACCAACGAACCTACGAAGAAAAGTTTTTAACAGATTCTGAATAAGATAAAATCAACGCAATTAAAAATTGCTTGATTTTTAATCTTTTCAGAATGACGAACTTCTTTGAAAGATTGCCCCCTTGCGATAAAATGTCGGTTGGGCATACTTGCCCAACGGGTTTTATTTAAAATCAATCCTTATGCGATTTTACTGAACGCATTATCACTCAAAAACCCTGTCATTGAGACTTTTTGCATTTGAATTGCGGGTTTGTTTGCTATTGCATCATTTTTCTTCTTTGAAGAATGATTTGCCAAATAAATGTTCAATTTTGGCAACAAAACCCCGAGTGCAAGAGTTGAATATGCAAGCCCCGCAACGTGTGCAAGGTTAAGTTTCCACATATTCTTTTGAGCAAACTTTGTCCCTTTTGCCAAAACTTCGTTATGACTTTTCAAAGAAATATTGTTTAGCCAATTTCTGACACCCTTGCCCTCACTTGAAATATTGAATAAATTTTCACGTTTCGGGTCTAAAATATTTGCAACACCTTTTGCCGCAAAACCGCCAAGCACAAGCCAATTCAAGAAGCCGAAATAATCTCTTGTTGCTGTTTCTTTGAGTTCTCGTTGGTTATCGGATGCCAAAAATCTACCGATAAGCGTTGAAGCGTAAACCGTTTTTATTGCGTTTCCGCTTGTCACAGGCCCCGTAAATTCTAACTTTTTGACAAAATCAGCAGGTGATTTGATTTTCATAACACCAAGTGCCATAGCCGCCATGCCTAGTGCCGCAATCGCTTTCATTGCCCAGAATTTCGCACTGTTATCTTTTTTAGATTTTTCATCAATTCCTTTATAATTTGAATCACCCGGGAAACCTGTTTGTCCCGTACGTTTTTCGGTCAATTTTCTATTAATATATTGATTAGTTAATCC
>CAVKDD010000056.1:0-7365 GCA_963654845.1 Acutalibacteraceae bacterium
GCTTATAGCAAGTTACAGTTAAGTAATAGATAATGGAGTGAATATGACATCAAAAGAGTTAGATTTTGAAAAACTGTTAGAACAGTATGATTACAAATTCCAAAAAGGAGATTTGGTCAAAGGTATTATTTGCGGGTTTGATGCACAAGGCGTTTTAGTTGATATCGGAGCAAAGGCGATGGCTGTGGTTCCGACTTATGAAGCCGTTGACAAAGGTGAACAACCTGAAAATGTTTTCAAAAAAGGTCAAGAGTGTGAATTTTTAATTATCAGAGAAGAAGATGAAGACGGCAAATTCTTACTGTCTAAAAAGAAAGTTGATAATGCTTATGCTTGGAAAGAACTTGAAAAAGTTAAAGCAAATGATGAAGTGATACTCGGAACTATCGTTAACGTGGTTAAAGGTGGCGTTTTAGTTGATGTTTCAGGTATCAGAGGATTTATCCCTACTTCTCAATTACGAGCAAGAGAATCTGAACTTGAAGTCGGTTCAAAATTGGAATTGAAAATTTTGACACTTGATGTTCAACAAAATAATTTCATTTTGTCTAATAAAAAGGTTTATGAAGATACTGTTGAAGAAGCAAGAAAAAATATCTTCTCTCAAATCGAACCGGGACAAGTTGTAAAAGGTGAAGTTGTCAGAATTACCGATTTTGGTGCGTTCATTGATATCGGCGGTTTGGACGGTTTACTTCCGCTATCTCAACTTTCTTGGCGTTGGATTGACCACCCGACAGATATTTTGAAAGTCGGTGAAAAAATTGACGTTGAAGTTATTTCTATCGATTATGACAAACAAAGAGTTTCCTTGAGTTTGAAAAACCTTGAGCCTGACCCATGGATTGAAGCCGCTGAAAAGATTAAAGAAGGTGACAAAGTTCAAGGTACGGTTACAAGATTGAAACATTTTGGTGCATTTATTGAAGTGCTACCTGGAGTTGAAGCCTTGTTGCCGCATAACGAAGTTGTTGATTTTCAAAACGAAACAGGCAATATTGTAAAAGTCGGTGATAAAATTGACACTTACGTTGTGAAATTTAATCCTGCGGATAAGAGAATTTCTCTATCGATTCATGAGCAAGGTTCGGAACCTGCTCCCGAACAGGAATAATTGAAATCAAAAACAAAAAATAAAACTAAAAAGTGGGGATAAAATTAAAGTCCTCACTTTTTTGTTGACTTTTGAAAAATCGTCATTATAACAATATCATACGTTTAGATGTTTATTACTCTTGAAAAATAAAGGATAATGCAATAAAGAGAGTAGAAAACCATGCCATTCAGGTACAGATTACAGAAAGTTTTGGACTTTAGAATAAACCAAAAAGAAGAACAGAGAACAAGAGTTCAAAAGGCTCAACAAGCGGTTAATCAAGCCGAGAATGACATAAGAAAAAATAACCAAGACATACTAGATACAAAACAAGGTATGCGGTCAGCCGACCCGATGATGTACGATACTTACGATAAGTTTTTGGAACATCTTTGGCAGAAGGCTGAAGAACTCGAAGCAAGACGGCAAGAGTTACAGAAAAAACTTGATGAGGAAGTTCAAAAACTCGTAAAATGTGAACAAGCAGTAAAGGTTCTTGAAAAACACAAAGAAAAAAACAAAGAGCAATACTTGGCAGAAGAAAAAGCGGCAGAATTGAAGCAGTTTTCCGAGTTAGGTGTCACAAGATTTTTTAAAAGGATTCAAGAGCAAGCGGCAGAAGAAGAATTGAATAACAATAAGTAGAAGGTAATAATTATGAGCGTAAATTCAACAGTATCATCAGTAAGCAGTTCATCTGCAACATCTCAAGTGTCAAAGTCTTCAAGTACGGAAAGTTCAAAAAAGACTTCTGATTCTTCGTTTAAAAATGAAATGGACAAGGTTTCAACAACCGAAAAGAAAGAAAATGATACAAAAGTAGAAGCAAAAGACGTAAAAGAGACTAAAGAAACTTCTAAAACTCAAAAAACAGAAGAAACAACAAAGGCTGAAAACACAAAAGATGCCAAAGTTGATGATAAATCAGCGGTAAATGATAAAAAAGACACAAATCTTGCCGTTAATAATAAAGAAAACTTGTTGAAAGACATTGAAAAAAATAACATTGAAATTATCAAAAATCAACAAATTTTAGATAAGAAAAATTTGTTAGGTGCTGACAATAATCTTCAACAAGAACAACAGGCTCAGCAGGTTCAATTTGCACAGGTAAACTTAAACAAAAATAAAATCGAAAATCCTCTCGCTAAAAAATCTGACGTAAAAACGGAGAAAAAACGTGAAAACGAGTTGGATTCAATCAGTACGGAACTTGATAATGATTTGCAAGTACCGACAGATACTTCTCAATTACAGGCTACTGATAATAACTTCAATACTGATTCTTTAGTTGCCGATGAAAACAGTATGTTGAACGGAAACGTGATTTTTAATAATGCGTTATCAAGTTTTGATATTAACAATAATGAATTATCTAATGATATTCAACAAATGATAAATACTTCAACCATTGCACATAATGTTGCGGGCGTTAAGGCTACTCAAGCGATCGGTACAATGAAGTTGAATAACTCCACCAACAGTATTTCAATGACACAATCCGATGCTGAATTTTTCGTTAATTTAACTCAAAATAATGATGTTTCAATGCAAAATATTACGGCTCAGGCAACCGAAATGACACAACAGGGTGCGGACGTTAAAGAAGTTCAACAAAATGTGAAGGTTTCTCAGGCTTTGTTGGAAGCTTTGAGTGAATCTCGTGAGAAAAATCAACCTGTAAGAATTGATTTTGATAAAGATGTTTCAGTTGTTTTGAGAGTAGGTAAGGACGGTGCTTTGGCGGCTAACTTTATTCCGGGCGACAAAGCGGTAGAACAATATTTGAGAAACAATATTGAATCCTTGAAAAACACATTTAACGAAAACGATTTGCCGTATTCGGATTTGAGTTATTCAAACCGTGGCGGAAAACAACAACGTGAAAACCAACGAAACAGACAACAACAGCAACAATAATAAAAGGAGAGTTTAACAAAAGATGAATGATGCTTTTATCACAGCAATTAATACTCAATACGCAACGATAAACTGGATGGACGTTATTGCCGATAACATGACAAACGTCTATACTCCGGGCTTCAAGGAAAAACAAGTTAGTTTTAAAACTTTCTTGGGCGGTGCGATAAACGATGATTACAGCAAGAAAATGAGCCAAGGTAAATCAACTCCGGGTACTTCTAATGACAACGTATTCTTAGAAGGAAAAGGCTTTTTCTTAACAAAAACTCCTGATGGAAAGAGTGTTTATACAAGACTTGGTGAATTTACTTTTGACGGCGAAGGTGTATATAAAGCATCAAACGGAAATACCGTACAAGGTTATATCCTTAATGATAAAGGTGAAATAATGCAGGGTACAAAACCGATTAGTGCCGATTTGTACCAAGAAACGGCATTGAAAGGCGGAGCGTTGGATATTCCGACCACCAATATCAAAATGTGGATTGACCCGAATAACGGTAAATATTTGGGCAAATATGACGAATATGAAATTCAAAAAGACGGAACCATTGTCGGGAAAGCCGAAAACGGTAAAAAAGTTGTTCCGTTGTATAGAATTACAACAAGAAATTTCCATAATGCCGCAGGTTTGTATGAATACAAAGACGGAATGTTCTTGGAAACCGAAGAGTCAGGAAAACCTGTTTTAGGTTGCGGCGAAATCCGTTCAGGCTTATTAGAACTTTCAAATGCGGATTTTAAAGGTAATATTTCTTACTATAAAATGGCAAAATTACAGATGGAAGTGGTTAACAAACTCATTTCCTCTAACAAAGAATTGTTGCAACAAGCAATGCAAATGGTCAGCAGTTCTTAATAAAACAGTTGTGATAACGTTAAACTCCATTACAAAAGAGGCGAAAGCCTCTTTCTTTTTTGTAAATTTATTTACATTTAGCCAAATAAATTGTATCATTGAGATATAGTCAAAATAAAGAGGAAAATAATGGAAAAATTAGTTATTGCAATCGGTTCAGACCATGGCGGTTTTGAATATAAAAATTTGATTAGCGAACATTTAAAGCAAAAAAATATTGAAGTAATTGATGTCGGAACCTACTCAAAAGAATCTTGTGATTATCCTGAAATAGCAAGAAAAGTAACGGCGACAATTACCGAAAA
This sequence comes from Acutalibacteraceae bacterium, assembly GCA_963654845.1. Classification (GTDB taxonomy): domain Bacteria; phylum Cyanobacteriota; class Vampirovibrionia; order Gastranaerophilales; family Gastranaerophilaceae; genus Zag111. The sequence goes on from CAVKDD010000056.1 coordinate 4,184, forward strand.
CAAGGCTCAAAAAGGTATTTTGATTTGCGGTTCGGGCATTGGAATGTCTATTGTTGCCAATAAAACAAAAGGAATAAGAGCGGCATTATGCTCAGAAACAACTTCCGCAAGACTATCAAGACAGCACAACAATTCAAACGTATTATGTATGGGACAACGTTTGATTGGCGAAACAATGGCTTTAGAAATCGTTGATACTTGGCTTGTTACCGAGTTTTTGGGCGGAAGACACCAACACAGAGTTGATATTATTGAATAGAAAGGTTTATTATGGAATTAGATTCACATAAGTTTGCGTGTGCGATAGCACAATTTTTAGATGATAAGTTGGGTAAGGAGATTGTAATCCTGAATATCAGTAATGTTTCGTCCTTGGCTGACTATTTTGTAATTGTTACGGGTGATTCCACGCCACAAGTAAAGGCTTTGATGGAAACAGTAAAGGACAATGTTAAAACTAAATTGGGTAAACTTCCGTTGAGAGTTGAAAACGATTCAAAAAGTCGTTGGAATTTGCTGGATTACGGCGATGTCGTTGTGCATATTTTGCATAAAGAAGACCGTGAAACTTACGCAATCGAGAAATTTTGGAATCACGCCTACAGCGTATCTGAAGAAGAATGGCGTGAAATCGGTAAAGAATATAGCGAATATGCTAATAAGTAAAAAGAAAGAGGTCATAAAGACCTCTTTTTTATTGTGATTTTTAATTAGTTTTCTGACGATTTTGTTGCTAAATAATTCTTTTGGCTAAAAAGTCTGTCATTGCCTTTTTGAATTGCTCAGCCTGAGCCTGCGTAGGAGCCTCAAATCGCAAAGTAAATACAGGTTCGGTATTACTTTGTCTGATTAGAGCAAAACCGCCCTCAAAAACGATTCTCATACCGTCTAACGTTACGATTTCTTTTATCGGAGCACCGAACATATCAGGATTTGTTTTAACTTCGTTTTTCATAGCCTCTAAAACATCTTTTTTCAACGGATTTGGGCAAGGGAAACGAACTTCATCACTTGTAAACACCTGATTGAACGGTTCTAAGACTTCATCAATCGTGAAATTAGGGTTAAGTTTTTTATTTTTAGCAATAATTTCAATCATTCTGCAGCCTGCATAAATTGCATCGTCAAACCCGTAATATCTGTCTTTAAAGAAGGTATGACCGCTCATTTCACCGCCTAACACTGCGTGAGTTTCTTTCATCTTGCCTTTAATGTAGCCGTGACCAGTTTTGCACATAATAGCGTTACCGCCATTTTTATTGATAGTGTCAAACAAGACTTGAGAACATTTAACCTCAGACACAACGGTCGGTTTTTGGCCGATAATGTCCATTGCATAAATCAATAGCAATTTATCACCTGTTAAAGGTTTTCCGTGAGAATCCACAACGCCGATTCTGTCGCTGTCTCCGTCATAAGCAATTCCGACATCCGCCTTATTTTCAACAACGGTTTTTGAAAGTGTTTCAAGAGTTGATAAAACGCTCGGATTCGGGTGATGGTTCGGAAATCTTCCGTCAGGTTCAGAGAAAAGTTCAATAACTTCACAACCGAGTTCTTTGTACAATTTAGGTCCGACAATACCGCCTGTAGCGTTCGCACTGTCAACGACAACCTTAATACCTGTTCCGACTTTGCCGAAAGTCTTTTTCATTTCGTTAATATATTCATCAATAATTTCTGTTTTGTAGTCGTAATCTTTCAAGTTTTCAGGCAATTCTGACCATTTTGAATAAGTTTCTTCTTTAACCTCTTTGATTTGAGCCTCATTCAAGGATTGACGGCTAAAGGTCATTTTTAATCCGTTATATTCGCTCGGGTTGTGACTTGCGGTAATAATCATTGCTCCGTCAAGATTGTGTGCGAACCCGGAATAATACCCGATAGGAGTTGGTGCTAAACCTAAATCCTCAATATGACCTACTTTTGAATTTGTAAGACCGTTTAAGATTGCCTTTTTAAGACTTGGCGAATGTAATCTTGCATCCATACAAACACTTATTTTCAAGGTTTCAGGTTGTTTTTGAGTTTGTTTTGAAAGCCAAGAAGTATAACCGATTGCGATGTTATAAAAAAGTTCTTCGGTTATATCTCCCCCGTAAATTCCACGAATATCATTTTTACCAAATGCGTGTTCATATCTTTGCATAATTCACTTCTCCTATTATTTAGACTATAATTAAATCATACCATGAAAAACTTATTAAAAAATCTGTCAGATAATCAAACGGTGGCAATCTCAATCTTTTTGTTGCCAGCCTTGCTCGGAACTTTGATATTTATTATAATTCCCGTGCTTTGTTCGTTTGGCTTGAGTTTTGCAAAATGGGACTTGCTCAATCCGATAACTTTTGTCGGGTTAGAAAATTACAAAAATTTGTTTAATGACAACGTTTTCTATCAAACATTAGTGAATACAATAGTTTTCGCAATTTCGACCTCTGTTTTCGGAGTAATAATTCCGCTAATATTGGCATCTGTTTTAAATTCCAAAATTCGAGGAAGTGAATTTTTTAAAACGGCATATTTTTTACCGTTTATCACTCCAATGATAGTTATAGGTATTGTTTGGGGCTGGATTTTTGACCCGAACATCGGGCTGTTGAATAAAGTTTTACACCTGCATATAAATTGGCTATATGACGTTAAATTCGCCATGCCTGCACTGATTGCAGTGTCTGTGTGGAAACTTATCGGATACAATATGATAATTTTTCTTTCCACCTTGTCTTCAATTTCGCAGAGTTTGTTTGAGGCAGCAAAAATTGACGGAGCAAATTCTCTCCAAACCTTTCGCCATGTGACTGTTCCAATGCTTTCGCCGACTATCTTTTTTGTTGTGATAATCACGACTATCAGTTCTTTTCAGGTGTTTGATTTGATTTATTTAATGACACAGGGCGGTCCTTTTAACAGTACAAATGTTTTGGTTTACTCGATTTACCAAAACGCTTTTGAGTATTTCAATGTCGGAAAAGCAAGTGCTATTGCCTATGTTTTGTTCGCCATAATCCTTGTTTTAACCCTTTTGCAGTGGAAATTTCGCAAAAAAATCGTTTATAATGAAATTGATTAGGTTAATATCTCTTAATATTTCCTCTCATATTTTAAAGTTTTGACAAAAGATTTCCGATAAATAATCTGTAAGATACCATTAAATCAACACGGGGTGTGTATAGATT
>CAVKDD010000057.1:0-7303 GCA_963654845.1 Acutalibacteraceae bacterium
GTCATAACTATATCCTTTAATAGCTTGTCTTTGAGTTTGAACATCATAGACAACATGTCGTGACATTTTTGGAAGTCTAAAATTTGGAAAGAATTTCATAAATCCACGTCCGGGGGCAGCTGTTAATCTTCTGCCCTGACCTTTCTTTCCTGCAAATCCTGCAATAATAGGTCGGACATTTAACCGATTATATAAATCCAGCAATTTGAAATGATTTTCGTCTAAGTTTGCTCCGCCAAATCCGCTTACAATAACTCGTCTTTGTCCGTTCCCTTTTGAACATATAGTTTTTGCAAAAGTAGGAGCAATTCTTCTTTGCACGGCTCTTGTTGCCTTAAAGGCTGTCCCTAACAATTTTGTTCCAAACATAATTTTCTCCTTTTTATTTTCCCCGTAGTTATATAAAAAACTTTTCCAATTAAAAATTGATTAATTGTTGTTTATTTTTTATAATTCTTAATATAGTTAGGAATGAGGAAAAGAATATGATTATAATTATGGAACGTGATGCGACAGCAGATAATGTTCAAGCCGTCACAAGTTTGTTGAAAGAACACGGTTTTCAAGTGATTGTTCACGAAGGTGACGTTCATACCGTTATTGACGCATTAGGCGACAAAACGACCCTTTCTCCGGGGCGAATTGATGCTATGGAAGGCGTTAAACAAATCAAATTTATCCGTGAACCGTTCAGATTGGCTTCTCGTGACAGAAAATCAGAAGATACCGTTATTGAGTTTGAAAACGGTGTAAAAATCGGCGGAGCAAACAGACCTGTTGCAATGGTCGGACCGTGTTCCGTTGAAGATGATTACGAAGGACTTTTGAAGGTTGCACTTGCGGCAAAAGAACTCGGTTGTCAATTTTTAAGAGGCGGAGCATTCAAGCCGAGAACTTCACCTTACGATTTTGACGGGCTTGGTGAAAAAGGTTTGCAACTTTTGGCAAGAGCAAAAGAAGAAACAGGACTTTTGGTGGTTACCGAGTTAATGGATTCCGCTGATTTGGATTTGGTTTGCAAGTATGCCGATATTATCCAAATCGGTGCAAGAAATATGCAGAATTTCAAACTTTTAAAATCTGTCGGGAAATGCAACAAACCCGTAATTTTGAAACGTGGACCTGCCAGTACGATTCGTGAATTTTTGCTTGCCGCAGAACATATAATGTACAACGGAAACGAACAAGTTATTTTGTGCGAACGTGGAGTAAGAAGTTTTGACAGTGCGTTCACCCGTAATTTGCTTGACATTTCGGCAGTTCCCGTTATCAAGAAATATTCGCACTTGCCGATTATTGTTGACCCGAGTCACGGCACAGGGCAAAGATACTTGATTGAACCAATGGCAAAAGCTGGTTTGGTTGTCGGTGCGGACGGTATTATGGTTGAAGTTCACCACAATCCTGCGTGTGCCTTGAGTGACGGAAAACAAAGTCTGTCAATTCCGCAATTTAAAGAAGTTTTCACAAGATTAAATGCGTTGATTGACACTTTGCATCTTGAAAAACGTGCAACAATGTCTTGTATGGAATAAAAATTTTTAAAACATTACAAAATGTAAAGCGTGGCAAATCCTTGTCACGCTTGATTTTTGCATGAAAAGTTCAAAAAGTTTTAAATTTTTCCGCAATTTTTTTCAAAAACATGACTTTATATCTATGTAGGTGAATTTTAAAAGTAGAAAGGAAAATGTTTATGTCGATTACAGGTGTTAGTTTCGGAAATACGGTTACTCCAAAGGCTTATGGTGTTTATACAGAAAATCCCAAAAGAAAAAATAATGTATTTGAAAAAAATTCTGTTGAAACAATGCCGCCTGAAGTGAAAAAAGAACAAATGGCGAAGATTAAAGAATTGCTTATCAAAAACGGCAAAATTGACCCACGCCACGACAAAGTTTTCTACAATCCGCAAACAGGCGAATTAGACACTTGGAAACCGGGTGTTTACGACCCTAATAAAAAAGATACTCATAACGGGGCAAAAGTTATCGGCGGTTTGGTCGGTGCAGCAGCCGCATTAGCCTTAGCATTCATTTTCCGTGGCAAGATTAAAGCAGGTGCAGGCATGGCAATGGAAGCCGCAAAACCTTGGGCAGAACAAGCCTTGACAAAAGGCAAAGCCTTATTCGCATCAGGAAAAGATTTTGTCAAAGGTATTTTTAACAAAGGCGTTTCCTTCGTAGCAGATAAAGGCGGTGTTGTAAATATCGCTAAAAATGGTTGGGCAAGAGCAAAAGGTGTTGTTGCTCAAGGTGTTGACGTTGTAATTGGCAAAGGTGGCGTTAAAAACATTCTTAAAGACAGTCTTGCAGCATTAAAAAACGTGTTCAAAAAAGCATAATAAAGTAAACTGAATTTTAAAACATTGATTGGCGTTTTGATTTTATTTCGGTTATCTGATTAAGGTAATTTGAATTAGTCAAATCGCCAATCGTTTTATACAGCTTCAAAATACTGTTTTGGATATTTTCCGCATTCATTTGAACCATATCATTTGCCATTTCGGTATTCGACATTGCAAGTCTTGTCATATCACGAAATCCCGAAGATGCCATTTGCATCGCAAGTTCGTTATCTTGAGCATTTTTAAAGATTGCTTGAGCCAAAACCATTGGCATGTGTGAGATTAACGCTGCCGCTTCATCGTGTTTTTCAGGTGTTGTAACCAGCGGTTTTGCTCCGAGTTTTTCGATAATTTCTTTTAAAATTTCACTATCTCCAAATACTGGTGTAACCACCCAAGTCGCCCCTTTAAACAAGCCTTCAAAAGAATTTTCAAATCCTTTATGCTCAGTTCCTGCCATTGGGTGGGACGGAACAAATTTGTAAGGTCTTTTCTTTTTTGACACAAAAGTTTTTAGCGAACACACGTCCGTAACAACGGTTTCAGGTGGCAAAACGCTTTCTAATTTATCTAAAATTTCAAGAGTTTTATTCATTGCGGAACACACAAAAACCAAGTCACAAGTTTTTAAAATTTCATAATCTTTATAAATATTTTCACCGTTTTGAGAGGCTGAAACAGCAACAACGTCATAATTTAAACGTTTTAAGTCTTTAAAAATTGAACCACCAATCAGTCCCAAACCAATTATTCCGATTTTCATAAAACTTTCTCCTAAGCCAAATCTTTGTGGTGAAAACTCTTTTTGCCTTTGGCGTAATCGTCAACGATTTGACCGTTTCCGTAAAGTTTGTATTTATAAATAGTCAAACCTTCCAAGCCTACAGGTCCTCTTGCGTGGGTCTTGTTTGTGGAAATTCCGACCTCTGCCCCAAAACCGTATCTGAACCCGTCCGCAAAGCGTGTAGAAGCGTTGAAATATACACCTGCTGAGTCAACATTATTCATGAATTTTTCGGCATTTGCCAAATCGGTTGTAATAATACTGTCTGTATGCCCCGAGCCGTAAGTATTTATGTGTTCGATTGCTTCTTCAAGAGAATTTACAGTTTTGACGGACAAAGTCGTTTCGCCGTATTCGGTTTCCCAACTCTCGGGGTTTGGTACAAGTTTAATTTCGTTTAGTTGCAAAGATGCCAAAAGTTCATCTTTCTTTGGAAAATCTTTATGAATAAGCAAAGTTTCCACAGCGTTGCACGCACTCGGGTATTGAGTTTTTGCATCAACAACAATTTTTGATGCCATGTTAATATCTGCCGATTTATCGACAAAAATGTGACAAATTCCGCTGGCATGACCAAGTACGGGAATGCTTGTGTTGGCTTTTATGTATTTAACAAGATTGTTTCCGCCACGAGGAATAATCAGGTTAATATATTGGTCACATTTTAACATTTGTGCAACATCTTCTCTTGAAAACACTTGCTGAATAACATTTTTCGGAAATCCGTTTGTCTTTTCAAGTGCCGAATTAATGACCGCAAGAATTTTTTTGTTCGTATTTTTTGATTCTTTTCCGCCTTTTAAAATTACGGCATTAGAAGATTTTATCGCAAGTGAAGAAATTTGAGAAATTACATCGGGACGAGCCTCAAAAATTATCCCCAAAACCCCGATAGGGCAAGAGATTTTTTTTAAGATTAAACCTTCATCAAGTTGACGTTTGAGTAAAACTTTTCCGATTGGGTCGTCAAGATTTGCAATATCTTTAACTCCCTGAATCATATCTCTCATTTTGTTTTCATCAAGTTTCAAACGATTGTATGCTGATTGAGAAATTTCGCCCGTTGTGACAAGAGTTTTAGCCTCTTCCAAATCCTGTGCGTTTGCTTCAAAAATTTCAGATTTATGTTCTTCAAGCATTTGTGCAATATTTTCTAACGCTTGATTTTTTATATTTGTGTCTAATTCTGCAACCTTGAGTGAAGCAATTTTCGCATTTTTTGCAATCTCAATAAAATCAAAATCCATAATTTTCTCCAAAATTAAAGCAGTGTAATATTATCTCTCGTGATAATTGCATCATAGTTTTTGAACCCTAAAATTTCCGCAATATTATCCGAGTGATGACCGATTACTTTTTGACAAGAGGTGGAATCGTAGTTGACGATGCCACGAGCAAATTCGTTGTTATTTTCGTCCAAAATTGAAATAACGTCACCTTTTTGGAAGGTATTTTTAACCCCGACAACTCCAATCGGCAAAAGGCTTTTTTCAGCCATTAGTGCGGTTTTCGCTCCGTCATTAACGATTATTTTTCCTACAATATTTGTAGCGTAACCAATCCAACGTTTTTTGTCTGACATACTTTCATTTGACGGTAAAAACATTGTGCCTAAATCTTCACCTTCAAAAATTTTCTTGATGACATAAGGCTGTTTGCCGTTTGCGATTAAGACTTTTCCGCCAAATCTTGTAACCTGACGAGCGGCTTTTAATTTTGTTTCCATTCCGCCACGTCCGCCGCTTGAAACCCCTGAAGCAAGGGCTAGAATTTTGTCATCAACCTTATCGACTTTTTTGATAAGTTCTGCATTTGGGTTAGTTTTCGGGTTGTCGCTATAAAGTCCGTCAATGTCTGACAGAATAATCAACAAATCCGCATCAAGTTCACTTGCCACAAGTGCTGAAAGTTTGTCGTTATCCGAGAAACAAACCTGCATATCTTCTTTGACATAACGCAAAGCAACATCAAGCGTTGAAACCGTGTCATTTTGATTGATAACGGGAATTGCACCGAGTTCAAGCAATTTGTTTAACGTGGTTCTAAGGCTCAAATATCTTTCACGCACCGAAAAGTCGTCTTCTGTCAATAAAATCTGTGCGGCAATTAATCCGTAGGTTTCAAATCCGCTTTCATAAATTGACATCAATTTGCCTTGTCCGATAGCGGCACATGCCTGTTTCAAGGCTGTTCCCTGTGTGTCTTCAAGGTTTAATCTTTTTTTGCCCAATCCGACTGCACCTGAGGTGATTACGATAACTTCTTTTCCTGATTTTACGAGGTGTGCAATGTCTTCGATAAAGGTGTAAACTCTCGGCAATGATACATAACCTTCATCATTTCTCAATACGTTTGTGCCAAGTTTAATTACTATACGTTTTGCGTTTATAAAATCAAGTCTGTTCATAATTATTTTCTAACCTTATTTTCATTTCCCGAAATTAGTCTTTTAATATTTTCTCTATGCAAGAAAATTACATAAAGAGCAGCGATTACGGCATAAACAACATAAGCAATCGGAGCCTTTAAAAACCACATAATAAACGGTGCAATGGCAAGTGCAATAATTGAACCCAATGAAACGTATTTGGAAATCCAAGTTATAATGCCCCAAATTACCGCAACGCTCAAACCTGCAATCCAGTTAAGAGCAAGCAAAGTTCCGACTCCCGTTGCAACAGATTTTCCGCCCGTAAATTCCAAAAATACCGATTTGCTGTGACCTAAAATTACAAAAATTGCAGCAAGGACAGGCAAAATTCCCGTGTTAAACAAGAACGGGTGAATTAGTCTTAACTGAGCCAAATATACAGTGAAGAATACCGCCGCAATGACAGGAATAACACCTTTTATCGCATCCAGTAACATTACGATAAAGAACCAAAGACTGCCCATTACACGCTTAACGTTTGTAGCACCCGTTGAACCCGAACCGATTTTTCTGATGTCTTCCCCTTTGAAAAGTTTAACAACAATATATCCTGTCGGGATAGAACCGATTAAGTACGCACCGATTGCGACAATCAAAAGTTCTCTCACCATTTCCATATAATTATAATCCATTTTCTTCTCCTCTTATTTTTACCAAGTATAACATATTTTTAAATTTTAGTTCAAATTATTTCAAAATCAGTTTGAAACATAAATTTTCAATAACTGTTTGCAAATTCATCGGTTTTGACAAAGTTAATTGCCTTAATGCGTCTTCAGTAATTCTCAAATCTTCCGTCAATCTGTAAAACAGTCTTTTATTTGACAAATTATTTTTCAAAACTTCTGTCATGTAATTTTGCATTTGGGTCAGAATTTCTACCGCACCGTGTTCTGAAATCAGGTTCAAAATTTTGTCTTCCAGTTCGATAACCTGATTTCTGTCGGTTGCCCAATAGTTTGAAAATACGCCTTCAACAAGTGAAAAATCGTTGTTAATTTCTTGTATTGACGGTACAAAAAATGATTGTGCTCGAGAAACAACGGTAGAAATCACATCGGTTTTGTCTTTTGTTAAAAAGATAAAAGTGGTATTTTTCGGCGGTTCTTCAAAGGTTTTTAAAAGTGCGTTTGAAGTTGCCTCAGGGAAATTCAACTGATTTAGCGGTAACAAATTCCCGTCCTCATCCCTGTCACAAAAGATATAAACCCTGTGATAATCACTTGTTACGGCAAGTTCGTTGATAATCGCTTTTGCTTGGTCGATATTGATATTCTTTTTGCCTTTTGAAGAGTCTTCATCATCTGATGAACTTTTGCCCGATTCTTTAAAATCAAGTCTTGTGTAAATTTTAACCGCAGGGTGAGTTTGTTCTCTAATCCAACGGCAGTTCAGGCATTCGCAGTTTTCGGATTTGTCCTCTTTGCAATTCAAAAGTCTTGCAACTTCTAACGCCAATTCGCATTGAGTTGTTGTATCAGACCCCCAAAACAGCAAACAGTGGCTGATGTTTTTGTTACTGTCGGTTATTCCGTTTTTGAAATATTCGGTCAATTTTGGAACTTTTTGTATGATAGAACTATTGTAGTAAGGCATATTCCACCTCTCTTTCCACTTCTAAGGCGGATTGTCCCGTTTTAATTTTGTATTCTGCCATTGTAATATTTTCTTTTAATTTTACGAGTTTTTTCAGTGAAACATTTTTGATTTTTTGAGTTTCAATTTTTGCACGGTACGGGTG
>CAVKDD010000058.1:0-7301 GCA_963654845.1 Acutalibacteraceae bacterium
TAATTACACAGTCCCGTATTAGATTAAGGTGGAGAATTTATGAATAGCTTTTTTATCGGATTACTTACCCTATTGATAAGCGGATTTGTTGCCGGAATTTTTAGCAAAAAATTCAAGACGGTTGTATTAACTTTATTGGTTGCAATCGGTTCTGTATTTGCTGCAATTCCTGCCTGCAAAGTGCTTTTTGGGGGTGAAAGTTTAGTTAAAAACTTTGCATTCAATGAATTTTTCGGTAATGTCTCGTTCGTTATCGACCCGTTGAGTGCGTTTTTTATTCTTGTGATTTCAGTGATGAGTTTGCTCGGTGTAATTTATTCTAACGGATATTTGAAACCGTATCTTGATTCAAAAAATATGAATTCACACTTGGTGCTTTTACCAATGTTAATCGCATCAATGCTTGCAGTTGTTACTTGTCAAAACGCATTGATGTTTTTAGTATGTTGGGAAATAATGTCGTTGAGTTCCTTCTTCCTCGTTATTTTTGAAAGCACTAAAAAAGAAGTTTTAAAAGCGGGCATTAAATACTTGGTATTTATGCACGTTTCTGTTTTATTTATAATAGTTGCTTTTGCAATTATGGCGATTAAGGCAGGAAGTTTTGAATTTGACGCTTTCAAAACTGTTTTGCAAAATCATACTTCTTTTGCAAATTTGGTATTTATTTTATCATTTATCGGTTTTGGAACAAAAGCAGGTTTTGTACCGTTCCATAACTGGTTGCCTGATGCTCACCCTGCCGCACCTTCTCATGTCAGCGGCATTATGTCAGGTGTGATGATTAAAACAGGTATTTACGGAATTGTCAGAATGATATCTTTGATTGGCGTTCCTTCAAAAGGAATTGCTTGTTTGGTATTATTAATTTCTGTAATTTCCGCATTGTATGGCGTTTTGTATGCCATAACTCAACACGATTTGAAAAGATTGCTTGCTTACCACAGTATCGAAAATATCGGTATTATCGGTATCGGTTTGGGTGTCGGAATGTTCGGACTTGCTTGTAACAATACGCTTGTTGCAATTCTCGGTTTTTCGGGTGCGGTTTTGCATGTTCTTAACCACTCAATCTTCAAAGAATTATTATTCTTGGCAGCAGGTAATGTTTATATAAAAACTCATACAAGAAACATTGAAATTTTGGGTAGCTTAATCAAAGCAATGCCTGTTACTGCGATGTTATTCCTTGTAGGTTCCGTTGCAATTTGCGGATTGCCGCCATTTAACGGTTTTGTCAGTGAATTTTTAATATACTTCGGTATGTTCAGCGGATTAACCGTTCATAACTTTATGTTAATGCTTGTTATGTTTTTTGCAATTTCAGGTTTGGCATTGGTTGGTACAATGGCAATTCTATGTTTTACAAAGGCTTTCAGCATTATCTTTTTGGGAATGCCACGCAGTGAAAATGCTCAACATGTTGACTCTGATTGCGAAAAATCAATGTTAATTCCGATGGGTATTTTGGCGGTATTTACTTTGTTAATCGGTGTTTACCCTCAATATGTGTTCTGTTTTATCAAACACATTGTGGTAAGCTTCTTGCCGACAACTTTCAATTTCTGCCAAGTTTGTATGATGCCTTTGTGTATGATGCAAACAATCGCATTATGTATGGCAGGATTTGTTGCATTTGTTGCGATAATGATTTTGATAAAATATTATCTTACAAAAGGCAAAATTGTATTGCATGAAACTTGGGGTTGCGGTTACAACAGAGCAAACAACCACATGCAATATACCGCATCTTCTTATGCAAGTCCGTTTTTATCAATGTTAAGACCATTGTTCAAAAAGGTATTTGACGTTGAAAAACCTAAAAAATTGTTCCCGTCTGCGGCACATTTTAGCTTGCACATTGAGGATATCGAAGAAGCGTATGTACTTAATCCTTTGTTGAAACTTGATGAATGGTTCTTGACCAAATTCGAGGCTTTGCAAAGCGGAAATATTCAATCATATTTGAAATACGGATTGATATTTTTATTGGTAGTAATTATAGCTAGTTTGTTTATAGGATAGATTAAAGATGATAATGAATGTAATTAATTTAATAATTCTTTTAATAGTCCCGTTCTTGATGATGGGATTGATTAAAAAGACAAAAGCATTTTGGGCAGGGAAAAAAGGACCTTCCATTATCCAGCCTTTACATGATTTTGTCAGATTGATAAAGAAAGATTTTGTAATAAGCAAAACTACATCGGCAGTATTCAAATTGGCTCCTGTATTTGCGATTTCTACCGTGTTGTTTGCGGCACTTTTCGTACCGTTGGCATCAGGTAAGGCAATAATAAATATTCCTGTCGGCTTGGTTGTATTTTCTTACATTTTAGGCTTAGGAAAATTTATGTCCTTGGTTTCCGCAATGGATACGGGCAGCAGTTTTGAAGGTATGGGTGCTTCAAGAGAAGCGTGTTTCACTTCTATTGTTGAACCTGCGTTTTTCTTGTTAATCGCTTCTGTTATGGCTTTGACAGGAAATTATACCTTTGACAGTTTGACTAAGATTATTTCAAATGCGGGCGGATATGGTGTTTTAATTACCGTGTTCGCAGTATTTGTTTTGTTTATTATGATGTTGATAGAAGGTTCAAGAGTTCCTGTTGATGACCCTGCAACTCACTTGGAATTGACAATGATTCACGAAGTTATGATTTTGGATAACTCGGGTAGTGATTTGGCAATTTACTCTTGGGCAAACGGAATTAAGATGCTTTTAATCACTTCGTTGATTGCTTGTATGGTGATTCCTCACAATTTGCCGACTTTGTTGCATGTGTTATGCTACTTGGTTGTTGCAGGTATAATTTCTGTGGCAATCGGAACTATAGAATCAGGAATGGCAAGAATTAGAATGTCACATGTGTTTGAATTTATTTTTGTAATGAGTTCTTTGTCACTTGTTGTTCTATCACTTGTTATGGCTAGAGCGTTTGGAGGTTAGTTAAAAATGGCAACCGGATTTATAATTTTATTTGGATTAACAATGTTATATTTGGCGGCAACAAGCAGAATTATTGCACACATCAGATTGCTTATTGTGCAAGGCGTGCTTTTGTTCTTGATTTGTTGTTGCGGTATGGAACATAATAATTGGTTGAACTTGGCATTTCTTACCATTGAAACTTTAGTGGTTAAATCTATCGTTATTCCGTGGTTTTTGTGCAAGGTTTTGAAACAAACTCATTCAAACCGTGATGTTGCGGCAAACATTCCGCATTTTTACTGTTTGTTTATTGCCAGCGTAATCTTGCTTGCAGGATTTTTGGTATCAAGTTATTTTGTTTCTTCCGTAAAAATGATTGCTCCGATTTACTTTGGGGTGTCTGCGGCTACAATTATTATCAGTTTGTGGCTGATTACCATTAAACACAAAATTATTTCTAACGTAATCGAATTTATTACGATGGAAAACGGTATATTTCTTTTATCTTTGTCAGTTGCAAAAGAAATGCCTATGTTGGTTAATATGGGTGTTTTGCTTGATGTGTTTATTGCAGTTTACATATTGGGCTTGTTTGTAAACGAAATCAATAAAGAATTTAAGGATTTGGAAGTTTCTAATTTATCAGATTTAAAGGACTATGAATACAATGATTAATACGATTTTAATTTTTCCGATAATAGCGTGCATATTAGTATTGCTAATCAAAAACAGAACATTTGACACTTTTATGGTGAATGCGTATGCGATTGTCCACTTTGTAATCAGCGTAATGTTAGTTGCGGGCAAAGGTTCAGGCTTGAGCATTCCATATTTCACGGTTGACCATACTAACGGAATTTTCTTGTTGGTGTTGTCATTAATATATTTAATGGTTGCAATTTATAATACGGGTTACGTCAAAAATATCGATACCCCTGACAGAAGAATCAGCCATTATTCATTTATGATTTTAATATTTGTCTTGTCTATGACGGGAACAATTTTAAGCACTGATTTGGGTGTTTCTTGGGTATTGGTGGAAGCAACTACTTTATCAAGTGCTTATTTAATTTATTTCAACAAAACAAAACATTCAATCGAAGCCGCTTGGAAATATGTATTTATTTGTTCAATCGGTATTGCTTTGGCATTTGTCGGAATTATTTTATTAAATGTTTCTTCAGGTGCGGTTAACTCTTTGAATTATGCTCAGTTGTACGAACACGCTGCGGCATTTGATGTTCCGTTCTTGAAATTGGCGTTTATTTTCATGTTGTTCGGATTTGGTGCAAAAATGGGTTTGGCTCCCGTTCATTTCTGGTTGCCTGATGCTCACTCTGAAGCTCCTTCTCCGATTTCGGCTTTGTTGTCGGCAACTTTGTTAAACTCGGCATTTTTGGTAATTGTTAGAGTTTTCAAAATTATGGAATTGGCAAATTGCACAAATTATGCAAGATTAATGCTTATGTTAATGGGCTTTCTTTCATTGTTTGTTGCCGCAGTTTTTGTTTATCATATTAAAAACTATAAAAGAATGCTTGCGTATTCATCTATTGAAAATATGGGTATTCTTGCAATCGGTATGGCATTGGGCGGAGTTGCTTTCTATGCGGTTGTTTTGCATTTAATCGGACATTCGCTTGCAAAAGCATCATTTTTCCTAACTTCGGGTAACGTTTTGGAATTGTTTGATTCTAAGAGAATTAAATCCGTAAACGGCTTGATTAGTGCTGACGGCAAAACAGGTTGGTTGTGGGTTGCATCATTTTTGGCAATCTGTGCTTTCCCGACTTCTTTGTTGTTTATCAGTGAATTTATCATGATTAAATCAATGATTGCAGGAAAACATTATGTAATGTGCGTTCTGTTCGTGTTGTTGTTGACAATTATTCTCTTCGGTATCGGTAGAGTTGTTATCAAAATGGCATTTGGCGAATTGAGCGAGGATAAGGCAAAACTTTTGGAAGCAGGAAAACAAAAAATCTCTGCATTTATGTATATTCCTCAAATTGTAATGCTTGTAATGGTATTCGTTTTGGGTATCTACATTCCAACGTGTTTGAACGAAATTATAAAATTAGCAGCGGGAGCGTTTTAAGGTAAGGACAAAATTATGGCAAAATGGATAACAGTAAAAAATAATACAAAAATAAATTTATCGGATATCCCTGGAATGGGAATTGATGAATTGAGACAGGAAATCATCAAACTTGGCAAAAGACCGATTGCGTTTTTTGGCAAGGATTGGGGTTTCGGATGCGTAAGATTATTTGTTGCGTTGGCAGATGATGCTAATTCTCAAATTTATTTATCTTCTGCAATTTTCGGACAGAATGATAAATCTTACGAATCAATCACACAAGATGTTCCGTCATTCCACATTTTTGAACGTGAATTTTACGAACAATTCGGAATTGAACCGTTACATCACCCTTGGTTGAAACCTTTGAGAAAAAATCAGGATAAATACCCGTTCTTTGAAATGAACGGTGAGGAAGTTCACCAAGTTGCGGTCGGACCTATTCACGCAGGTGTTATTGAACCGGGACATTTCAGATTTATGTGTAACGGTGAAACGGTTTATCACTTAGAAATTATGTTGGGATACCAACATCGTGGAGTTGAGGATTTGATGATGAAAACTCCTTCAAATCAGTTGGCTGAATCTATTAACGGCGACAGTGCGGTGGCTTATAACCTTGCATATTCTCAGGCAATGGAAGTTTTGAAAGATATTAAAGTTTCCAATAAGGCTCAATTAATCAGAAAAGCTGCTTTGGAAATGGAAAGAATGGCTATTCAAATCGGTGATATGGGAGCTATTGCTGGTGATATCGCATACTTAATGGGTTCTGCGGTATTCGGTGCAACAAGAACTTTGGTAATCAATACAATGCTTACGATGTGCGGAAGCCGTTTCGGTCGTGGATTTATCACTGTTGGCGGTGTAAATTACGACTTGTCTGAAGAAAAAATCGCTACAGCCTTGAAAACTTTTGATAAAGTTGAAAAAGATGTAGATAGAATGACCAAAACCATGTTGAAAAATTCAACGGTAATGTCAAGACTTGAAAAAACAGGTACGGTAAGCTTTGAAAAAGCCGCATCAATCGGTTTGGTCGGTATGGCAGCAAGAGCATCAGGAGTTGATATTGATACAAGATTTGACTTCCCTGACAAATGGATGAGTGAACTTGATATCAAGCGTAAACCGTTCAAGGCTACGGGTGATGTTAACTCAAGATTTAAGTTGAGATATAAAGAAGTTAAACAATCTTTGGCAATGGTTAGAAAGATTTTTGAAAAATTGACGGATTACAAAGACGAACCGATTATTGCTGACGGTGTTAATAACAGATTGGCGGCGGATACTATGGTAATTTCTTTGGCAGAAGGCTGGAGAGGTGAAATCGTACACGTTGTGATGACTGATATCAACAGAAAAATCTCTCGTTATAAGATTAAAGACCCGTCATTTAATAACTGGTACGGCTTGGCTTTAGCGGTTAGAAACAACGGAGTTTCAGACTTCCCGCTATGTAACAAGAGCTTCAATTTATCATATTCAGGTAATGATTTATAAGGAATAATAATAATGTTAGATACTTTAAAAGCAAGAATTTATCAAGGAAAACAATTTATTAAAGATATAGAAAATGCACCGATGAGAGAACAATTCAGAGGTTTTCCCGTTTTACATCAGGGTGAAGACACAAGCGTATGCGAAGGTATTTGTCCTACAGGTGCGTTGAATTTGACACCGTTGTCTATTGATATGGGTAAATGTACTTTTTGCGGTGCGTGCGAAAGAGCGTGCAGTGCAATCGAATTGACAAATAATTACAAATTGACTTCAACAAGCCGTGAAAAACTTGTCGTTACTACAGAAACAACTTATGACGACTATTTGAGAACAGCGATAGAAACAAAAGAAGAAATTATCAAAATGTTTGGTCACTCTTTGAAATTGCGTCAGGTTTCCGCAGGCGGTTGTAACGGTTGCGAAATGGAATTGAACGCTTGTAATAACGTTAATTTCGATATGAGCAGATTTGGTATAGATTTTGTGGCTTCTCCTCGTCATGCGGACGGTATCGTAATCACAGGACCTATTACAAAAAATATGGCTTATGCTTTGGAAGATTGCTACAAATCTGTTCCGGCACCAAAATTGGTAATTTTGTGCGGAGCGTGTGCAATTTCAGGCGGTATTTACCAAGACAGTACCGAAATTAATCGTGAATTTTTGGAAAAATATCCTGTCGATTTGTATATTCCGGGTTGCCCTGTTCATCCGTTGACCTTTATCAATGGCGTACTTTCTTATATCAGAGGAAGAAAGTAGGATTTTTTTGCTTAGGCAATATTT
>CAVKDD010000059.1:0-7291 GCA_963654845.1 Acutalibacteraceae bacterium
TTTAACAATATTATTAAACAATATCCTGATTCTTTTTACGCATACCGTTCTTTTTGGATAACAAAAGGGTTGAAAAGTGCAACTGTTAGAGGTCAACTCAAAAACAAACCGGTTGTTTATCCGTACAAAATGCCGGGGCTAAAAAGCACATTGTACGCTCTGATGTGCGTGAACGATTATGAAATGATTAAAAAATATTCCGATGACAAATTCATAGAAAGTTGGGTAGAATACGAAAAAGGCAACTATGCAACTTCAATGATTATCGCACGGGATGCAATGTCAAAATTGCCTGAAAAACCTAACAAATCAGATTTAAGATGGCGTTTGGTTTACCCGCAGAATTATTTTGTACAAGTTAAAAAATATGCCTCTCAAACACAAAATAACGAAGCATTAATAATGGCAATATTAAGAGAAGAAAGTTCATTTAATACAAAAGCACAAAGTGGAGTTGGTGCAATGGGCTTAATGCAACTTATGCCTGATACGGCACAAGATATTGCAAGCCGAAATAAAATTTCACTTGAAACGATTTATCTTGTAAATCCTGAAATAAATATAAAACTCGGAAACCTTTATTATTCCGAACTTAAAAAAGGACTCGGTAATGATGAAATCGCTGCAGTTGCGGCTTATAACGGCGGAATCGGAGCGGTTACGGGTTGGAAAAACAAGTTAAATTATTCTGATGTTGATGAATTTATCATACAAATTCCGTACGAAGAAACTCAATATTATATTGAAAAAATATTCGGAAGTTATTGGAACTACACAAGGATTTATCAGCGATAAATATCATATATTTGAATTATTACAAATTTGAAGAAAGTGCTAAAATATAATTATGAAGAAGATTTTAATTACACTAACGATATTAATAATAAATTTAATTATAACAAACCCTGCAAATGCTATTAAAATAGGGCTTTTGACCAATGTAGATGAAGCGGGAATAGGCGTTAACGTCAACGGCAGAATGATTGACGTAAACACAAATAAAACCGTTTGCACGGCGGATGCAATGCGTGGCTACGTTATCGTCCCTTACAAAAATGAAATAGCGGTAAAAGCAGGTTCTCAAGTTTATTCACTCGGCACAAATGCCATTGTTTTGCGTACCGATAGTGACGGTTATGTAAGCACAAAAGGCAAATGGTATCACGGCAAATTAATGGTTAAAAATGTCGGCGGAAAACTTATTGTAATAAATGACATTGATTTAGAAAATTATTTAAAAGGTGTTGTTCCGTCTGAAATGCCTGCAAGTTGGGAATTTGAAGCACTAAAAGCTCAAGCAATCGCAGCAAGAAGTTTTGCACTTGCAAACTTAGGCAAACAGGCAAAATACGGATACGATTTGAAAGATAATACGGAAGACCAAGCCTACGGCGGAGCGTCAGCGGAAACAAATATTACAAACAAAGCGGTTGATGAAACTCACGGACTTGTTTTGACCTATGATATGAAAATTATTTCGGCATACTATTCGGCATCAGCAGGCGGAATGACCTCAAGTTCGGTTTGGGGCGGTTATGCACCTTATTTACATTCTGTTCCGTCATTTGACGATAATGTTGCTAAAAACGGGCATGGTGTCGGTATGTCACAACATGGAGCGAATAACTTGGCAAAACAAGGCTACAACGCTTACCAAATTCTGCAATATTTCTATTCAAACGTTAAATTTGCAAAATTAAACAAGGACACATAAGCCGATATAGCGGGATTTTTAGAGTGATATATCCTTGTATATCTTATTATTACTAAGTTTTAAGCAAAAATTTTCTGAAAAACCCTTGACAGACGTAACTTTAACGAGTATAATCAGTTAGTCGATATACGAACTCTGCGGAAATGGTACTTTCGTAGGTTTAAAAAGGAAGAAGGAGGTTCAGAATGAACAAAGAAGAATTAGTAAAAGAAGTATCAAAAAAATCAAAAGTTTCACAAAAAGCAACTGCTGATATTTTGGCTGCAACATTAGAAACAATCCAAAAAACAGTTTCTAAAGGTAAAAAAGTTACTCTAGTTGGTTTCGGAACTTTCGAAGCTCGCAAAAGAGCAGCAAGAACAGGTAGAAACCCTCAAACAGGTGCAGCTTTGAAAATCGCTGCTAAAACTGTTCCGGCTTTCACAGCAGGTAAAAAATTCAAAGACCTTGTAAAATAGTTTTTGAAAAAATGATTTGAAAACAGCAATCTTGTATAAGGTTGCTGTTTTTGTTTGTTTACAATTCTTGTCGGACGGCTTTTTTCGTGCTAAAATGATTTCACAAGAGAGTAACAAATGAGGTGTTAAATGAAAAGTTCGACTATAAGAAGATCCACACTATCGAAAGAAACAATGGAAGTTATTGAAAATTTGGCAAAAGAACAAGAAGAAAGCGGTTTGCCGGGGGAATATGTAAGACCTGACGAAATCGAAACTTCTAACAAAGAAACCGAACCAAACGCAATGTCACAAGAAATTGACTTGTTATGGCAAAATTTCAAAACAAACCAATTCAATACAAATTCTCCGATTATGAATATTATTATAGGAATTATAATCGGTGTTGTTGCAACATTATTGGTACTATTCTGCATTAGTGCGTTATCATCAGACACTCCAAACGCAGGCAAGAAAAGCAAATTTGGAATTGAAAGAATTTTCTCACACAAAAAAGCGGTAAAAGAACCGACACTTGAACAACAAGCGGCAGTAGAGGAACAATCAGAAACACAACAAAAAGTTTCTATTCCTGAAGAAAGTGAAGAAGTTGCACAGAATAATGAAGAGCAATCACAGCCACAAGCAAAAGAAGAAAACGTTGATACTTCAAAAATGACCAAATATGTTGTTAAAAACGGTGACACCGCAGAAAAAATTATCAAAAATCATTACGGTACATATTCTGAAGAAAAAGCACAAATGGTTATGAAGGCTAACAATTTGTCCTCACTTGACAGAATCAACATTGACCAAGAACTTTTACTTCCATAAGGAAAAACGAGTATGAAAAAATTTGGCAAAGCATTAGGTATAGCGGCAATTTTGCTGGGTATGAGTTCAATCGGAACTTTTGCACAAACGCCTGATTGGCACAACGGTTTGAGAACTCATTTTCTAAACAACGAAGCAGTCATTATGGAAGTGAATATTCGTTCCTTTAACGCTCAGGATATTGACGGGGACGGATTTATTCAGGAAGATATCGGCGAAGTTCGAGGAAATTTTCTCAATGCAATAAACCGACTTGATGAGATAAAAAGTCTTGGCGTGAACACTTTGCACATTTTGCCTGTCACTCCAACGGGGAAATTAAAAGCACTAGGTACGGCGGGAAGCCTTTATGCTGCCTCAGATTTTCAATCAATAAATCCTGATTTGGTTGATAAAACTTCAGATTTAACACCTGTAGAGCAGGCAAAAAAATTCATAGAAGAAGCCCACAAACGCAATATTTCGGTAATTATTGACGTTCCTGCGTGTGCTTCTTACGATTTATACTTGCAACGACCTGATTTATTTGTAAGCAACCCGTCAGGCGAACCCGTCATGCCTGCCGATTGGACGGACGTAAGACTACTTGCCACAGGGGATTCCGATAAAGTCGATGCTAACGTTTACGGGCTATACAAAGATTTTGTCAAATTCGTAATGGACTTGGGGGCTGACGGAATAAGAGCCGATGTTGCTCACTGCAAAACACCTTTGTTTTGGAAAGAATTGATTGAATATTCAAGAACAAAAGACCCTGAATTTTTGTGGATTGCGGAATCTTCGGATTCTTGGCACGACTCAATCTCTCCACAAGCCGTTTTCACACCTTATGACAAGTTATTGGAAGCAGGTTTTGACGGCTATTACGGTTCGTTTTTCAACTTAAAAGACTGGAAAACCTCAAAGGATTTGTATAAACAATTATCTTTTACGATAAACGATAACAAAAGATTTAAAGAACCTAAAAGCGTAATCGGAAGTTTCACGACCCACGATGAAGTCAGCCCGATACTCCTCAAAGGTCCTGCACTCAGCGATATGATGATTTGGCTCAGTGCGACTTTGCCGCTTAACACATACTTCCCTGACGGATTTCAAACGGGTGATGATTATATGTACAAAATGGGCAATAAATTAGCACCAAAATCAAACACTGATGACGATACATATTTTGTTCACCGTGGAAAGATTGATATTTTCAATTTTTCAAGAAAACCCGGCGGAACTAACACCACCTTGAAAAACGATTTGATGTTAAGTAATAACGTTAAAGCAGGATTAATTCCGCTATTAAATTCAGGAACTTTTACTCCGCTAAAAACGAATAATCAAAAAGTTTTTGCATATTCTATTGAAAATTCCACAAAAAAAGTGATTACAATCGGAAATTTGGATTATGAAAATCCGCAAAACGTAAGTTTCAAAATCCCAAAATATAACCCAAGATTTAAAGTTTTACCGATAAAAATCACGAACATGCCTGACATCAAAAAGGGCAAAGTTTCAGCAACTCTAAATCCGGGGGAAATTGTAGTTCTGATAGTAAATGAGTTAATCTAAAAAATCTATTTTGTAATTTCTATCAAATCGCTGATTTTGCAATCCAAAAATAAACAAATCTTTTCCACCGTATCAAGGGTAATATTTGTTCGTTTTCCTCGTATTATTTCGGAGATTTTAGCCTGACTAATTCCTGTAGCCTTGTGGAGTTCAACCCCTGAAACGTTCTTTTGCCAAAGAAGATCTCTTAACTTTATAGTAATCATAATAAAATTATATAAAATATCATTCTCGGTTGCTTATTATTACCTTTTGAGATAATATATTATTTATAAAGATAATATGTCTTAATATTTATTATTATAGGAGGTAAGTTTGCAAAACATGAACGGAAGAAAACGCAGAGCTTTCACTCTTGCTGAGGTAGTTATTACACTCGGAATAGTCGGTGTAATTTCAGCAATGACTATCCCTACACTATATAATAATTACAGAGCAAAAAAGATGAGAACCTTGTTACTGCGTGCAAATTCAATCGTTCAACAAGCAGCTACATTGGCAAAAACAGATGACATTGTTTTAGACGAAGTTATAAATCAGAAAAAATATGAAAGTTTTGAAAAATATTTTAAAAACGGAAACTGTGAACTCCCACTTAACGCACAAGCCGCAAAATATCAAAACTATTCAGGATCAAGATTTGCAGCAGATGCTGCAGCCGAAAAATTAGTGCATTCTTATTGCCTATTTGACGGTATGACCTTATGGTTTGGTGAATTTGCATGGTTTAATACAGGATCCTTCCTTGCAATAGATATAAATGGCTGGAAACAAAGACCCAACAGATACGGACACGATGTATTCTTTTGGTACTACAATTCGGAAAGCCAAATGTTACAACCAATCGGTGAAAAGATTTTTTCTAACGGGCAAAACAACGGCTACGATTTTTGGGATAATTGTCCAGGAAAAGCAGACGCCGAACAAGGCATAGCCTGCACCTCAAAGGCAATTAATGACAAAAACTACTTCAAAAATTTATACAAATAAAAAGGCGAAATAAATATCCTTCCGCCTTTTTGTTTGTATATTCTGTTTTCTATTAAACCTTAGCAACCTCTGCTTTGGCGAACTTCGTTCATAATTGACTCAAATTCTTTATCATCAATAGTTTCTTTATCAAGAAGTTCTTTTGAGATTTTTTCCAGCATATCACGGTTTTCTGAAAGAAGTTTCTTCGCAAGTTCATAACGAGCATCCACGATTGCCTTAATTTCTTCGTCAATTTCGTAAGCAACTTGTTCTGAGTAATCTCTTTGGTGTCCGAAATCTCTACCCATAAATACGTTTTCTTGGTTCTTGCCATAAGCCATTGTGCCTAATTTTTCTGACATACCCCAAGCAGTAACCATTTTACGAGCAATATCGGTTACGTTTATCAAATCTTGAGATGCACCCGTACTTACGTTATCTTTACCGTAAACAATTTCTTCTGCGGCACGTCCGCCCAAAGATACGGTGATTTTAGCAAGTAATTTAGCTTTGCTTACATGTACGCTTTCATCTTTCGGTCTTGTCCAAGTAACACCAAGAGCCATTCCTCGAGGAATAATTGAAACCTTGTGCAATTCGTTTGCTTCAGGCAACAACTTGTCAATCAAAGCGTGACCTACTTCGTGGTATGAAGTCAATTCTTTGTCAGCATCTGTCAAAACTTTGCTACGTTTTTCAACACCCGCAATAACACGGTCAATAGAACGGTCAATATCATTCATAGAAATCAAAGATTCCCCGTTTCTTGCGGCAAGTAATGCGGATTCATTCAACAAGTTCTGCAAATCCGCACCCGTGAACCCCGGAGTTCTCTTTGCCAAAACCTTCAAATCAACATCTTTATCCAGTTTTTTATTCTTTGCGTGAACTTGCAAAATCTGTTCTCTACCTTTAACATCAGGAGCATTGATATAAATTTGTCTGTCAAATCTTCCCGGTCGTAATAAAGCGTTATCCAAAATGTCAGGTCTGTTTGTTGCCGCAATTACAATAATATTTGTGTTTACGTCAAAACCGTCCATTTCAACAAGTAATTGGTTAAGAGTTTGCTCTCTTTCATCGTGTCCGCCACCAAGTCCTGCACCTCTTTGACGACCAACCGCATCAATTTCATCAATAAAGATAATACAAGGTTGATGCTTTTTAGCCTGTTCAAACAAGTCTCTTACACGACTTGCTCCGACACCGACAAACATTTCAACAAAATCAGAACCTGAAATTGAGAAGAACGGAACATTTGCTTCACCTGCAACAGCCTTTGCCATTAAAGTTTTACCTGTACCGGGAGGTCCGACAAGCAAAACACCTTTCGGAATTTTTGCTCCCAATTTCATATATTTTTCGCCGTTTTTCAAGAAATCGACAATTTCTTCAAGTTCTTTTTTCTCTTCATCAATACCCGCAACATCGTTAAATGTAGTCTTAACTTTGCTGTCTAAAAGCATTTTAGCCTTACTTTTACCAAAAGACATTGCCTGAGAACCGCCCGCCTGAATAGCTTTTATCATCAATCCGAAAGTTATTAAACCGAACAGAATAATGATAAAGGTTCCGATATTACCTGCAAGCTGATTGGATTCTGTCGCTTTTTTAACCGTAATATCAGCATCAGATTCGTTTAACTTTGTCATCAAAGTTTCATCATTTTGAGGAATTTGCACCTTGAATTGTTTTAGCGGAACCTGAGAAGAATTATAAGGTGTCAAAAACGGTGATACTTTGTTTTTAACATCTTTTGTATCTTTTATTGCAC
>CAVKDD010000060.1:0-7286 GCA_963654845.1 Acutalibacteraceae bacterium
GTTTTTACAAGAGATAATTATATGTTAGCATTTAATTATGAAAAACTTTTTAGTCAGTTTACTGGATTGGATTTATAAAAAGAAATGTTACTTTTGTGGCAGGTCGAAAGAGTCTGTCAAAATGTGTTCGGATTGTTATGACAAACTTGATTTTTTGCCGGTCAAAACCAATCGTGTAATTTTTAATTCAAGAGTTTTCTGTGCGGGAGTTTATTCAAAAGAATTGCAGAAAATGATTAGGGGGCTAAAGTACCACAGGCAAAAAGATTTGGCATATTATATGGCAAAATTTATGTGGGAATATTGGCAAAGATTGGAGCTCGAGGGTGAGTTTCAAATCGTTCCCGTTCCGATTTATCCTAAAAGAAAGAAGAAACGAAAATACAATCACATGGATTTGGTGGCGGTAGAGTTTGCCAAATTTTCAGGGTATGAGGTTAACACGGAGTGTATAAAAAGAATTAAGGACACAAAACCGCAATATAATTTGAATAAAAACCAACGTTTGGCAAATTTACACAAAGCGTTTGAGGTGGACCCGACAAAGGTTTTACCGAATAAAAAACTGCTTTTGATTGATGATATTTGCACAACGGGTTCAACTTTTGAAGAAATGATAAAAGAGTTTAATAAACACGGAATTTATGATATAACTTGTTTTACAACGGCAACACCTTTTGAGGATTAAGATGATACTTGGCGAATTTGCAAAATATTTACAACAACACAATGAAGAACTTATGATGCGAAAAACTACCACTTTGAAACTTTTGCACGAGTGGTTGAGGCTTGCAATTATGAAAAATCCTAAAACTCATATTGATAAAATTTTGCACAGGGAAATTTTATTTTGCGAAAATCAAAACGGTGATTATTTGTTTTTGGGAAAATCAGACAGCGGGCGAGTTTTGGTTAGTGCGTTGATTGAATTTGCAAAGAGTTATACAAATTTTATGAATTCAAAATGGTTTGAAATAACGGAAAAATCGTTTCATAAAACAAAATCTTAGGACAAATTCAAAGATTTTGGTATAATAAGGAAAAAGAGGTTTTATATGAAATTAAGCATTAGTGCAAAGAACGCAAAAGTTTATCTGTCATGGAACAACGTTGAGGCGGATTATTTCCGAGTTTTCTGTAAAATTGACGGTAATTTTGTTGAATATGCCAAAGTTTTTGATACGAATTTTGTCACGCTTTCGCTCCTTTCGTACGGCGAAAATGCTTGTTTTGTGCAGGCAATAAAAAACGGAATAATTATTGACAAAACTTCTGTTAAAAATTTTATTCTTGATGCTATTGATACGGTTGCTTTCAAAACAGACGATAATCAGGTGCAAATTCATTACAGTGCTTACCCGAACGCTAAGGCATATCGTTTATACGCAGATAACGGCGATAAAAATTTTGGCGGAAAATTGAATTCCGAACAGACAAATCTTACCACTCGTTTTGAAGAAAATGTTTCATATAAAATTAAACCTTACGCACTTGATAATAAACAAGCAAGGCTTATTTTAAATTCTTCACCAATTTTTGAGTGTCAAAAAAATGAATTTTCGGCACTGTCCGTTCATAAATCCTTCAATAACAAAATGTTTATAACGTGGCTTTTTGACGGTGCTGCGGACGGATTTTTGGTGTATTCGCAAGGTGCTGAATTTCCGATTTTTGAAACTAATGACGGACTTCGACACTACGCATATTTGGAAAATTTTAGCGTGGATACAAAGTTTTGCGTTAAAGCCTATGTAAATTCTCCGAACGGAAAAATTGTAATAAGCACGTCTGATTTTGTGGTTTGTTCAAATATTGAATTTGGAGAACCTAAAATTTCGCTGATTATTCCTGCTTATAACGCTAAAGATTATATCGCAAGAAGTATTGATACGGCTCTATCTTCGACTTTTCATGATTTTGAAATTGTTATAGTAAATGACGGTAGCACGGATTCAACTCAAGATATTATTGATTGGTATGCTCAAAATTATGACAATGTTGTTTCGCTTCAAAAGTTAAACGGTGGTGTTGCAGACACGAGAAATGTCGGAATAAAAGCCGCAAAAGGTGATTATATCGCCTTTATGGATAATGATGATATGATTCGCCCGAATATGCTGGAAGAATTGTATAAAACAATTACAAAAAATGATTGCGATGTTGCGATTGCACCGCTATATCGACTTGTTGACAGCGGTTATACCGTGCATTGCAAATTGCCGTTCCCGACAGATACCGCAATCGATATTGATAAATATTTAGATATAATGTACACTCCGAATTTTTACAACTGTGCAATTTGGAACAAATTGTATCGAGCTTCAATCGTAAAGGCTCACCCGTTGGGAATTTTGCGTTATGAAGATGTCTCTTGGACACCTTGCATTTTATCTTATGCAAAAACTTTCTGTTTCCTTGATACTCCGTTTTACGAGTGGGACAGAAAACTTCGTCCTGAAACCTTTGGCGATTATCTTGCGAAAATGCCTGAAAATGAACTTTTTGAACACAGAAAACAGGCAATGTTGTTCTTTGTGGAAAAAGGTAATCAAAGCAAAATTGCCTACTTAAAAGAAATTGCAAAAAGACGACTTCTTCGCTATGACGGAAATTCAAATCATAGCGGGTATAAAGAACTTATTGAAAGAATTGAAACTGACGAATATTTGGACTAACTTGTTCGCTTTTTGTGCGGATTTTGTTGCGAATTTATAAGCCCAACG
Source organism: Acutalibacteraceae bacterium (assembly GCA_963654845.1). GTDB lineage: Bacteria > Cyanobacteriota > Vampirovibrionia > Gastranaerophilales > Gastranaerophilaceae > Zag111. The sequence continues at coordinate 2,724 of CAVKDD010000060.1, forward strand.
AAAAATCAACGTCATTGCAATCTTTGATATTGCCGTAACTTCGACTGAAGGAAAAGCCTTTAATCCTTGTGATGTCGCCTGATGTCCAAATTTTTAGGGTAGTCGGTTCTTTGCAGGCACATTTATATTTCCCGTCTTTATAGAAAAAACATACGGCATTTGCATTTGCCTGAGTTGTAGGTGTAAAAATTCTGTCCAAGTTGTTTACAACATAATACCCTGATGCAAAAACGGGGCATATCGTAAAAGATAAAATTAGCAAAAATATTATTTTAATTTTAGTGTTCATATTTGTGCCGTTCGTAAAATGTTAGTTATAAAATATAGGCTCTTGCGGTGATTGCCGAAAAAGCCTATATTTTTTATTAGTTATTATTCTGATTTTTTGTTGCTGTCATCAAGCAGGCTTGCTTGTTGAACTTCAGGTTCTGCCGGTTTTTCGGCTTCCTTTTGAGGCATTTTGATAGTCACGTCATCTTCATCAGGGTTAATGATTTTATTAACCGAACATACAACGTCATTATCGCCCAAGTTTTGAGCTCTAACACCTGTTGCAGGACGTCCCTGTTGAGAAATTGAACCTGCATTCAAACGAGTGACAACACCGTTTGCGGTGACTAGCATAATGTCGTCAGAATCTCTTACGATAGTCAAGGCAACAAGTCTTGATGCACTTGTTTTGAATTTAGTTGCGATAAGACCTATTCCGCCTCTGTTTTGAGTTCTGAATTCTGAAAGTTTTGTACGTTTTCCGAAACCGTCAGAAGTTACAACCAACAAATCCGCATCATAATCCTGCGGAACGATGTCACAACCTACGATTTCATCGCCAGAACGTAATTTCATAGAAATTACACCTCTTGCACTTCTGCCTAAAGGTCTCAAATCTTGGATAGGGAATCTTATTGCCATACCGCAAGAAGTACCGATGATAATTTCATCTTTTGCGGTTGCAAGTTTTACCCAACATAGGCTGTCGCCTTCGTCCAAACCAATCGCAATGATACCGTTACGTCTGATATTTGTGAAGTTGTCCAACTCAATACGTTTGATATTACCTTTTTTAGTCAACATGATTAAGTTCAAATCATTTGAGAAGGAACTTACAGGAACAACTGCCGTAATTTTTTCATCCTGATCAATCGGTAGAATGTTTACAATCGGCAAGCCTTTTGATTGACGTCCGCCTTCAGGGAAGTCGTAAACATTCAGGCTGTAAACAGTACCTTTAGAAGAGAAGAACAACACTTTGTCGTGCATCATTGCAGTGAAGAAATGTTGAATATCGTCATCTTCTTTTGTTTTAATGCCTGATTTGCCACGAGTTGCACGGTTTTGACGTTCAAACGTATCAAGTGAAATACGTTTCAAATAACCTTGGTGAGTGATAAATACTGCCATTGGAGTATTTGGTGTCAAATCCTCAATAGTAACTTCGCCTTGGTCAGGTAAAATTTGAGTTTTTCTGTCATCGCCGTATTTTTCTTTATCTTCAAGCAATTCTGTTTTGATGATGTCCAAAATCTTTTGACGGCTTGCCAAAATTGATTCGTATTCCGCAATCTTTTTCAACAACTCGTCATATTCGGCTTTAACTTTGTCTTGTTCCAAACCTGTCAAACGTCTTAATTGCATTTCCAAAATAGCGTTTGCTTGGTCAGCATCAAGTCCGAATCTGCTCATCAAACCTTCTCTTGCTACATCTGTTGTTTTTGATGATTTGATAAGTTCGATAACTTCATCAATAGAACCTAAAGCGATAATCAAACCTGCCAAAATGTGGGCTCTGATTTTTGCTTTTTTCAAGAAGAAAATAGTTCTTCTTGTAACAATTTCAATTCTGTGTTCTACAAATTCGTTCAATACTTCGTACAAATTCATCAAACGAGGTTGTTTTCCGCAAAGAGCAACCATGTTTACCCCGAAGGTGGTTGCAAGTTGTGTGTATTTGTACAAATTGTTGCGAACTACGTCAGGTTTTGCATCTCTTTTTAATTCAATAACAATTCTCATACCTTCACGGTCGGATTCATCACGAATATCCGAAATGCCTGTAATTCTTTGGTCTTTAACAAGTTCAGCAATCTTTTCGATAAGTTGTGCTTTGTTTACCTGATAAGGAATTTCGGTTACAACGATTGCCGTTCTTGTTTGACGTCCGCCACCGCCTGCAATTTCTTCAAATCCTGAAACTGCGGACATCTTGATTGAGCCTCTGCCTGTTTCATAAGCCTGCTTAATTTCGTTCAAACCGATAATTGTAGCGGCTGTAGGAAAATCAGGTCCTTTGATGTGTTCCATAAGTTCAGGAATAGTGATTTTCGGATTATCGATTAATGCAATCGTTCCGTCAACAACTTCTCTAAGGTTGTGAGGCGGAATGTTTGTTGCCATACCTACCGCAATACCTGAAACACCGTTTAATAACAACATCGGAAGTCTTACGGGTAATACCGAAGGTTCTTGCAACGAACCGTCAAAGTTTGGTTCAAACTCAACCGTTTCGCAGTCAATATCTGCTAACATTGATTGTGTAATTTTGTGCATACGAGCCTCTGTGTAACGCATTGCAGCAGCCCCGTCACCATCGACAGAACCGAAGTTACCATGCCCATCAACCATAAGATATCTTGTTGAGAAGTCTTGAGCCATACGAACCAACGCTTCGTAAACCGAACTGTCACCGTGCGGGTGATATTTACCAAGAACTTCACCAACGATACGAGCACATTTCTTGAACGGTTTGTCAGGATACATACCTAATTCGTTCATTGCGTATAAAATACGTCTGTGAACAGGTTTTAAACCATCTCTAACGTCAGGTAACGCACGTCCGACAATTACACTCATTGCGTAGTCGATATACGAACGCTTCATTTCTTCTCTTATATTAACAGGAACGATTTTCCCGTGATCAAACATGTTTTGTTGAGTCAACCCTCTATCCTCCAGTGTCTATACTCCTTGTGTAAATTATAGCACAAATAAAACTTTTGGAAAATAATCTTTACATTGGGTTAAGTTGTGGTGAATTTTTGTTGAATTTTGAACGAAAATTTTTAATCAAAATCAATAAGTTCTTTTAGTGAAATGTCAAGAGAATCCGCAATTTGGAAGAGTTTACGAAGGCTTATGTATTCACGCCCCGTTTCAATGCAGGCAAGATGCTCTCTCGAAAAATTTACGATTTCTGCGAGTTCGTTTTGGGACAACCCTTTTTGTTTTCTGAATTTTTTAATGTTTTGTCCTAATTTCAAAAGTCTTGACATAAACACATTTTGCAACAATAATACTTATAAATATGTAAGATGACACATTACAAAAAAGGAGCTTTATGAAACGAGGTTTTACACTTGCGGAAGTATTGATAACACTTGGTATTATTGGCGTTGTTGCTGCAATGACCTTGCCGACACTCATCACGAATTATCAAAAACGAGCAACCGTAGCGAAATTAAAACGAGCTTACTCCGTGATTAAACAAGCCTATTTGATGTCTTATGACCAAGTCGGCGACCCTGCCGCAGATGAAGCCTTCGCAATGGGAGCGGATAATTATTTCAAAACCTACTGGGCTCCATATATAAAAGGCACTGTTTGTAAAAACTATCAAGAATGCGGATATAGTTCAAATACCCCTTGGCTTGAGTCTAGCGGTTCAAAAGTAACTACGGGTGCAGTTAATCCGGAAGCAAGGACAACATTTTATACTAATGACGGTTTTTTATATGTTGTTTTTATTTTCGAATATGGTTCAAAAGGGCACTATGCCAGCACATATGTCATTTGTGACATCAATGGCGGAAAAGGTCCAAATCAGTTAGGAAAAGACGTGTTTTATTTTCAGCGACTGGCGGACGAAAAAGGTAATGATATGCAATTCTATGGATATAATAATAGTGATGCAAATATAAATAAAAGTTGTTCGACTAAGGGGAGCGGGCACTTTTGTGCGGAAAAAATCCGCCGTGACGGCTGGAAGATTTTGAAAGATTACCCGTGGTAAACAGCTTCTTACCAAGCGAACTAACGAACCTACGGTGAGTTGTTACAAACAGATTCTGAATAGACTAAAAATCACTTTTCGTAAACTCAAAGGATTTTCTAAGTTTTCAGAATGACAAACCACTTGGTAGGCTCTCCGATAAGTCATGCTGAACTTGATTCAGCATCTCTTCCATAATCAATATAAAACAAATAATTAAGTCCTAAAACCCTTGTTATATCTTGACATGAAGAGACCCTGAAACTAGTTCAGGGTGACCTTTTAGGGAGATTGCTTGCTCTTTTCAGAAGGTAAACTGTCGGTTGGACATACTTGCTCAACGGTAAAAATGTACTCACTGACTGATTATGAGCCTCTTGCAAAGTAGGTCGGCGTTGCCACGCCGACAGCATAATTTTAAGTGTCAGGCAATGCCTGACCTACGTTTGGGCTTAGCAATAGGTGCTTGATGTTGAAAATAATACTGGATTGCTTCGCTACCGCTCGCAATGACGGTATTGGCGGTGTTTAGCGAATTTTACGTCATTGCGAGACGCGGATTTTGGCTAGTGTGCTGC